>JAAUOM010000187.1 GCA_012034865.1 Acaryochloris sp. CRU_2_0
GATCTTGCTTTGGTATCTTGCTTCATGATGGAACTCCTTGATATCAAATCAGAGAGGTAAATGTATGCCTAGCATTTAGGCTTGCACCTTGCTGTGGGTATTGCAATCCATCATAGAAACAAAGTCTTTGTGTCCCAACACTTCAGCTCCTACTGCGACTGGGATCGTTGCAAGCATCAGCAGGGCAAACGCTATGGCAACCTTTTCCGTTAAACGCTTCATCCATCAATCTCCACAACTCAATCGTCTGGCTAATTCCTGTAGGAAACATAGGCAGATTGAGCGATGGGGACAAATCCTGCTATATCAGGTCCCTGGATGGCAAGCCGTGTATATAATTGTCACTCGTAGCGCACCACGTTACAATGATAATATGATTAAGTCGTTCCAGCACAAAGGCTTGCAACTGTTCTTTGAGACGGGAAGCACTGCAAAGATTCAGGCTAAACATGCTAAATCCTTGCGCTTTAGGCTAGAGCTACTGAATCGGGTCGAGATTCTATCCACGTTACCACCTCAGCTCAAGTTGCACCCCCTGAAAGGAGATCAGAAAGGTCGCTGGGCAATCTCTGTCAGTGGAAATTGGCGACTGACGTTTGAGTTTAGAGACGGTGACGTTCACATTCTGGACTATGAGGACTACCACTAATGTTGATGCATGATCCACCCCACCCCGGAGAAACCCTGAAAGAGTTCTATTTAGAACCCTACGGCTTGAGCGCTCGTCAACTAGCAAAAGCTTTAGGGGTATCCCATTCTGCGATTTCCCGCTTGGCATCGGGACAAGCGGCTGTTACACCTGATATGGCGATTCGCCTTGAGAAAGGCGTGGGGCTAACAGCAGGCACTTGGCTGGGAATGCAGCAGGATCGGGATCTGTGGGAAGCATTACAACAGAATCGTCATGAGGACATCCAGCCAATTGATTTTGAACAACTTACTGTCTCAACCCCAGGTTAAGCTCTTGGGGGTAGGCTGCTTCAAGCGTTCTGGGGGTATTTAGAAGAAAGAAAGGGTTGCGATGGTCTACGACCAACCGGAGGTCATCGCGCTTCAGTTAAATCTATTAACCGTTGTTTATGGAACCCTTCTTAAAGTTCTGCACTGCGAGGAGAGGGACTTTTACTAACATTGGTTGCCTTTACTTGTATTACAGATGGGACAAGTAACCTGCATATTATTCGTATCCAAGTTTAGCTCTGGATACTGGGAGATAGATTTGATGTGGTCAATGTGAGACCCTCTACAGGGGATAGACCCTTGGCAAATTGCACAGCATCGATCTTGACGTTGGTGTTGCCGCTTTTTCCAAGCTTTGCCATCTGCTGAATCCCGCCATCGTTCAAATTCGGCACGAGGTTCATAGTAATCCCTGATAATAGCAGCATCTTGTCTGAAGATTGCCAAGTTGTGATCAACCTGGTTCGATATTTGAAATAAGCCCTGGACAAGAGTCTTAAACGAGGATGCGATCGCTAAAGTGTTTGGGGTGCCCTCGGTCACGATTGATCTCCCGACAAGACATACTCAGAATCAATCTCAGCCGCATCCAACTTTAATGAAGCCAACGACGCATCGGTTTTGCCATGGCTTGGATCAATTGCTGGCTTAATTGACTTGTTAGTGCGTCAGCGGTGCTGGAAAAGGTGCATGCAACACATTACCCAACAAATCGATTAAGGTATCTAGTACCGTTTCTAACCTGGTATAGGTCCCAGGTTTAAGTCGGGGTCGTTCTCTATAGGAACGAATCGAGATGATGACCTCCTTTATGGCGTAAAGATAGGCATGGCCTTGACGACCAATAGGATCAAGGAATTCAGTAACCTTCACAGCATGATAATTAGAAGCCCCAAGACCTCGAAGCTGTTTACGAGTTATTGCTTTGATCGCTGCAATATCTTTGTGGTTGGATGGGTTCATGCTGCCTGCTCTGAATCATCAGGTTGAATATACTCTTGATACTTGGCTAGGAGGGCCTCAATCCAGGGATCTTCGAGTCCAAAGAGCTGACTAAATTTATAGAGTCGAGCAATTAGTGAAACAAATAAACTTCGCTCTTGAGTTAGATCCTGCTCGAATTGCTCAATTTTCTCAGCGTATTCCAGCTTAATGCTTTTGATTTCATTCCTTTTTTTGGTTACTTCCCCCTTTTGGCGGGCTTGTTTGCGCTGGCGTTCGTAGAGAACCTCACCTGCAAAGTCTGCCAGGGTGAGGGCCAGGGTGAATTCATCGTCCTCAGATACTAAGTTGAGATCAATACCAATAGCTTCATAGGCACGTTCGGCATCTTTCTGGGTCCATCCCAAGTCAGTGGCAAATTTGATAGCTTTTCTCTTAGTGACCATGGGCAAATTCCCCTTCAACCCTTAAATTACCCTGTATGAGAAGGATTTTCGACATTCTTGAGGGGTATTTAGAAGAAAAAGAGGGTTCGATGACCTCCAGATACCCCGTCAGTGCTACTAGCACATGGCCTTCAGCTATGGCTCTAAATCTTTGAAAGAAATCCAGATGTTAACCCTAACCACTCAATCCTTGTGAGAAATCCAGGCTGAAAAGTTAGAGGACAGCCTAAGCGAAGTTTTATGAATTTTTCAGAACTAAAAAGACTTTTCTTATTTTGAAATTACAGAACTTTTATGTAATGACAGGCTCTAAAAAATGCAATAGATTGATAAATGTAGGCGTTGAAGCATTAATTTCTGACTTGAATTAATCAAGCCGAATTAATTAAATACTTCACAAGTTGAGGGTAACTGCTGAAAACTTTGTGCTGCCTGGAAGACAAAAAATCATGTAAAAGTACAGAACGTTACTTTTCTATGTTCGTTGGAAGCATTACAGAGAAAGGCTTATCAGCGATTTTCATAAATGCTTGTGAGAAATCCAGGTATTGAGCTAGTAATGGGAATCAGAGCAAGCCAGAGAGGGTAATGCTCCAAATCTGTGGATCGAACTTCTGGACTAAAGTCCATTTATGGATCTTGGCAACTATTGTCCACAGATCCATAACACTGCCCCAGAGAGAACAAAAAATATCATCAAAAAAACACCATACTTCATGGAGGAAATAGACGATGCAATATACAAATCAACACCAACCGGAAAAAGTTCAGTTCCAAACTATATCATTCCTAGCAAATCTAGCAGATGATGAAGCCGAAAAAGTAAACGGTGGACGGTGGAAAGAAGAGAAAGCGTATGATCCTCCTAAACCCGCAGACCCTAACAGTGGGGCAGGGCATTGGAATCCATATGATGGTAACCTGCTTAACCAGCCAGATGATGACGGCTAAGGCGTATACGGAATGAAGTAACGCTTCCGTCATGGAAAGGCGCAAACGCGCACTATGGAGCCGGATCGCTCTGGCTTTTCTAACCTAGCTCCGCCTCCTCACCCGTCGCATCGGTGACGTTTCCTCAGACCTACAATCCCAAATCCAAGCTCTCTCCCTCGATCAACTCGAAGCCCTTGGTGAGGCGTTGCTGGATTTCTCGGAACCCGCAGACCTGGTGGGTTGGTTGCAGGACAATCGAGTTGAGTGACGGGTGTTTGGCTCTCAAAGCAAGCTCGGAAGAGGATTTCAGGCCAGACATCTATTCCTCAAATGACCAGACATCTATTCCTCAAATGACCAGATGGTATAATGCAGGCTATCGCCTGCTCCCCCTTCACAAGCCCTCCTCCAACAACCCCGACAACAGCTCCGTTACTTCCCCTTGGAGATTATTCCGATTATCGTCATACCGCATCACGGTTTCCGGCTTGGCATGACGAGACAGTTGCTGCACTGCCCTGACATTGCCTCCTGTGGCCTCCAACGCCGCTGTGATTGAAGAATGCCGGACTCTATGAGGCGACATCACTTTCTGGATACCTGCTGCCTGGGCGATCGCCCTCACCCGCTTATAAACAGAAATGGTCGATAACTGTTGTCCCCAATGAACCAGATTCAACGCCACAAACAGAGGATCGTCTGGTTCCAAGTGCTTGCGTGTGGATAGCCACTCTTCCAGAGCAATGACTTCCCAGATCCACATCCTCTTTAATTACTCTACGAGTGGGATCGCAATTCTCTTAAGGCTTGATTCACCTCTTCTAGATCAAACGCTTCCGGGTCAAACCTTTTCCCGACCCACTCCTTGCGCTCCCTGTACTCTGGATGTCGTCGGTTTTTCAGCACCTTAAGCAGATGAGCATACCCCCAGTCCCCGCCACAGTCTTCTGGTGGGCAAGCCCGCTTCCCGGCCAGACACACAGGATAGTCTTTCCCAGGTTCACTCGCTAACCTTTTTTCCACCGTGATTTCGTGCTGCCACATATCGCCAAAGTCATACAGGTAGGTGAATGTGAACAATTCATTCCCAAGTAGTTTTGCCAACGTGATAGTCTCGTCTTCACTGAGCGAGAACTCGTGAAGATGGTAGCCTTCCCACCCCATCACGACTTGCACCACGGAATGGAGTTGAGTCAGCGTCGCCGTCTCTGGGACTTGAATCCGCCTCCAGACTTGGGGTCGGACTCCCAACAGCTTGATTTTCAGTTGGTAGACGCGGATCCCATAGACCGCATTCAATGGTATCGCCACTGGCTTGACTTGGAGCCAGTTGGAGGGTTCCTCTACGACAGCTTCTAGATCGACTTCAAGCGCGATCGCCTCTTTCCTCCCTGGCGCTTCCCCCTGTGTCCAAGCCTTAACCATCTGCTGCACCGAGCTAGGATTTCTGGGTATCACCCCTTTTGCCTGCCAAAAGGCTTCCCTCGCCGCCTTCTGCCTAACTTTGTTGTTGTAGGTGTTGAACGCCTTCAAAGATCGCTGTCGCATCAGTGGCATCGCCAGGTATGCATCCACCCCATTCTCTAGCAGACTACTGCTGAAGGTATGACGGCCTCGGTGCGGATGCACATTCTCCAGCCCCGCCGCTGCCGCAATCTTCTTGAGAATCTTGTACACCCCTTCATAACTGAGCCGCTTGCCAAAACTCCGATGGCTGCAAGACACAAACAGAGGATCATCCTCGCTCAACATTCCACCATTCTCATTTGTACGCTGCACCAGATAAGTCACGATCGCCGCATGGGTTTCATCGTCTGTGGGCACTACACCCGATGATCCATGCTTCGCTTCCCTTACGGTCACTTCCACATTGTTGTAGTCGCCCACATTGAGCTTCGTCACTTCCTCTGCCCTCAGTCCGGCATTGAACCACAACAACAAAATTGCCCGATCGCGCCTCTCCGTCTTCCGCCCGTCTAACGCCGCAAACAGCCTCGCCACCTCATCCGGCTCTAGGTGTTTCGATTCACCCACTTCAATCACCGGAATGGTAATGCCATCGCTGGGGTTGACGGCTAACTGGCCTGACTTTTTCAGCCAGGAATACAGGCTTTTGATGGCAATCAACGCAGCAGCCTTGGACGTCTTCTTCAGGGATCGCCCCTCCAACTCCTGCTGATATCGCGTCAGATCCGCCAGTTCGACCCGTTCCCAGTCCTTGCCCACCCAGTCAATAAACGCCGTGAGCTGCCGCCGATACGCGCAACAAGTATTCTCAGCAAAAGACTTGGCCTGTAAAAACATCTCAATTTTCTGAAGCCGGGACGTCTTGACCAACTCTGGTTGAGCCTGGGCGATGGCCACCACCTTGGCCTCAGCCACCTCCGCTGCATCCAGCTTCGGCAGCACGAGCTTGACCACGGGCACGATGGGTTTAGACACAGAATCCATAGCACGAAATTCGGACATTCCAGCCCCCATCCTATCCGATCGCGGTCTTTTAGGACAGATATGTGGCCAATATCTGTACTCTAGTGAAACTCTAGTGAACAACAGAATCTCTACCTGATTGTCTTGAGATTAGTACTATAATCTGGTACTATAATTTAATGAATAATAAGCAACACAAGACGCTCAAGGCCATTTTCTCCGAGC
>JAAUOM010000066.1 GCA_012034865.1 Acaryochloris sp. CRU_2_0
GTCTCTATAACTCCAATTCTTGCTCCAAAGTCACACTCAAAGAGGGTTTGGATTCGTGCTGAATGAGGAACAGTCTGCGCTCAAAGACGTTAGTGGACATGCCTTTGCGTAGTGCTTCTAAGTACGCGCGAGTCAACCCACTTACCGCTTGCACATAACGTTCCTTGTCTCTAGGAGACTCTAGTCCTCGGACTGCGTCTGACTGCATGATCACCCGATACCCGTCCATTCCGTCACCTTGATCTTGAGCGATTAAATAAATGGCAATATCATCGGTGTGCCGATTCTCTCGACTTAATCGGTTCTTGATCCGGGTATACTGCCCCCTGTAGTGCATTTTCATCTCCCGCTCCATCGGGTAGGCTTGCTGATCTGCCCGTTCAAAGGCCACTGGTCCATGATTGGCAATCAGGTCATCCACCCCTTTCCCTAGATCAGGATCCCACGATATCCGCCATAGGCTACAGCCTCGTTCTGCGATTAGCTCAGCCTCCCTGACCATCTCTCTACGGACAGTCCAGGCCGTAGACTGCTGTGAATCGCAATCATGGGCATACCTGAATTCTCTACCCGGTACAGCAAACATCTCAAGTTGAGGATGCAGTACTCGTCTTTCTAGCTTGTTATCAGATTGATCCTTGGCCCGATAGCCAATATTTACCCCTTGACCACCGATCACCACTCGCCCCTGAGAGACTAAAGCAGCGTCTTTCTTGTCCCCTTCCGTGCGGTAGATGGGAATCTCAGGATGGTTGTAGACCGTATACCAGAATCCATTGTCTTGTTCTTCCTCGGTTTGCATAACCCCATACTTGGCAAAGATCTTCTGAGCGATGGCATCTGGGACAGGTTGAAACGCCATATCACGCTCAAACAGTTTGCGTTTTGGTCCCAGAGGATTTTCATATTTGCGATATTTGGGTGGGGCATTAGGATTTTTAGCTTGGGCTTTATGGGTCTTCTCTAAATCAAGACGCGGGGTATCAGGCTTGAAGGTGCCATAGAGACTGCGGGTAGGCTGCTCATAGGGTTCAAGTCCCTCAAAGGAGAGTGGATCAACGCCTGCATCAACCCACCAGCCGCCGCCATCGGCCAGTTCTTGATAGCTTAATACCTCTGGCTCAAAGCGATCATTGATTAAGGAGCGAATCTCTTCAATATGATACTGGGTACGAACCTTCTTGAGGGAACCGTCCCTTCTACGAGTGGCAATATCCTCAATTTTGGCTCCCAGCAATCGGTCAATGACCTGATCCCCCTCAATCGATTGCACTCTAGCTTTAATCACGTCAGGATGGACACAGCTTGCCACCCATTCCTTCCAGTGTTTTTCGTCAATGTAGTTAGGCCGTTCCACTCCCTCATAGTCAGGTTTCCAGAACACTTGGTCATCAAGGGTCTTAGGCTTGGGCGTAACACTCAACTCTTTGTCGTTTAGCTGCTGAGCGATCGCCTGCAACTGTTCTGCAAGTGGCCCATTGGCAAGAGCGTCAATCTCGCGCATAAACTTCACAGACTGAGCCAATAGCGGCATCGCGGGGAAGTCTCGCAGACTCTGCTGAGAACGCACTACCAGATCATTGAGTGCCCCTAAATGCTGGGCGATGGACTCATGGGCTCTCCACTGACTGACGGTTTCTGCCAACTCTTGAATTCTGGCAAAGGAGTAAGTGGGTTGCTTTTGGTTAAACGCTGTAATCTGCTGGGTGAGGGCTTGGAGTTGGGGCTGCACTTGTGCTAAAGACTGTCCTCGATGGAGATTAGCCACCAGATCAGCCAATTCATTCACTCCTTCAAACTGAACCTGCTGAGGTTCAACCAGTCCATTCACTTGGTGAGTTAGTGCCGCTAGTTTTTCTACTAAGCCACTTTCAGCCAGCATCTGTTCTTGATTGAGGTCATGTACCTGTTGGGCCAAGTCATCCATATCTGGGAACTGGGAAGTTGCCAGACTCTCAATCAAGTCCTGCACCTCATCAACGATGGCGGCTAATTCCACCTCGGTCTGCCAATCTTGAACCGCGTCCGCTAACTCAGCCATTGCCGGAAACTGGATATCCAGCGATCGGGTTGCCTCTACCCCTGTTTGTAATCGCAGGACAGCCCGCTCTAACCCTTCAGTTCCCTGAGCCAGAATGCCTACAAGTTCAGTCACCGCTTCCGCCAATTCCTGACCCGTTTGCCACTCCGATACAGCATCAGCGATGCTCTGAATGCGATGTTGACTAAGCGTCTGTTCTAGAGCTTGGTCAACTTGGTCTATGGTTTGGGCAATATGAGAAAGGGTTTGGATGAGGGCTTGTTGTTCTTGCTCCTGTACAACAGCATCAGCCAATCCATCCAGACCCACAAAGGAATCAGACCCTAGAATTTCACTCAATGTATTTATGCTTAGCGCTAGAGCCAGCAGAGGCTCCTCCAACTTGCTAGCTGCTAGCTCCTGCTCCTCAGACCAGGCCCTCACCCAGCCAACTAAGTCTGAGGAGTCCCAACTCCATTGTGTTTGACGGGTTTCGGACTCCTGGGCACCCGTGAGATCTGCTCTGCTGCCTCTAGGGTTTTGTCGGTGAGATCGGCTTGCAGCAGGATATTGTCTTCCAGCTTTATGCTCAAGTTGTCCATCGCTTTGGCGAGTTGTTTGATTGACTCGCTCATGTCCGAGGGCTTCTTGCTGTCCATTGCCGCTTTGAAGTCCTGGATAAATTGGTTGAGAACGGTTTTGACTTCCAAGGGAATCAAATTCAACCCTTCGCGGACTTGAGATCTCAGTTGCTTGTTCTCCTGTATCATTTGCTGGTACTGACCTTGAAGTTCGTCTAACCGATTGGTCATGAGGGCGATCGCGTTCACCAGGGGATGCAACTGGACTTGAACCTCGTTCATAATCTGCTGTTGTTGTGGTTCCATAGGTTTCTCCTATAAGGTCTAAAGCGTTTTCTTGAGCATTGGATTCTTGCACCCAATCTCTAAGCTTTTTGAGGCTTTGGGTGTAGATAGTGAGTTCTTCAACCTGGCGGGAAATATCAACACAGAAAGGCTCCCGACTAGAAGTAGGATCATTGGTCGTGGAGACAATCACCCGTTTGTCCGTCGCACTCTGGGCACGGAAGGAAGTCCACACTCGGTCATATTCCAAGGCCAGCGGTTGAGTCAGGGGCACCTCATGAGTCCTCCCTTTTCGGTCAACAACGGTCATATTCAGACCATCAAGAGCGGTGACCGTGAGCTGTTGACCGTTAATCCAGTCATTCTCTTTAATGGTCGTTGTCCATCGCAGTTTGTCTCCAACGGCCACGTCAAATCCCTGGGCATGATAGACCTCCTTGTCTTTGAACTTGGATGGATTGACTCGATATAACCTGCCGCCGAAGGAAGAGACCACTAACTCATTCCCTTCGCGTTTTTCCACCTTGTAGAGTTTTCCTCGTTGTAGACCCGTCGATTTGTAGTCTTGCAGCAGTCGCAGATAGTCTCCGTTGTGATACCAGTCCGCCCGATTTTTTGCTCAGTACTCAAGTGTCGGGATTCGAGCTGGACAATTTTGCTCGATTCGCCTAATCGCCCCACCTTTTTCTCGCCCTTACGGATCTTTTTCTCAATGGAGAGCCTTTCCTTGTTTGTCCCTGCGACAATCAATGTCTTATCTTGCTCCTTGAGGGGGAGAGCTAGAAACTGATCAGCAACGGCTTGAGTGCGGTCTGCTTGCCCACTTAATTCTGTAACGTACCCGTGGGCATTGAGCAGATTGAGTGCATTCAGCCCTTGGCTCCTAGCAATCAACTCTACCGCTTGCTTTTGCACAGAATCTTGCTGCCGGACAATCTCTTCAAGTCGGTGGGTGGTCGCGCCATTGTGGATCAACAGCTTGAACGGATTCCCCGCTTCAATCGCAGAATTCTGGCCTGTATCCCCCACTAATAAGATCCGTGCGCCAACTTGTTCTGCCTTGTTCAGAACCGCTAGCATCTGCCTGCGACTCTGCATCCCTGCTTCATCAATGATCCAGAGTTGATTGGGTGTTGTGTCAGGTTGACTTCTAACCAAATGCTCGACGGTATTAGTCGGAATGCCTAACTCATCTTCAAGATTTTTGGCTGCTGAAATCGTCGGACTAAAGCCGCGAATCACAAGGCCAGACCCAGCGAGTAACTGTTTCAAAGCCCCCAAGGTTCTAGACTTACCGACCCCTGGAAAGCCCTGCCAGATCTGGTGACGATCACTGTTGGTAAGGGTGTTGAGGACGACATTGGCTTGGTCTGGGTTCAACTCAAAGTCAATCTCATTGAGTGAGGGTGAAACCACCATCGGCTGAGCTTGACCTTGACCTGCCATCCAGGTTTGATAAATTTTAGCTTCCTCTTCTACAGCAGTGACGGTGGTGAATCCACGTTGGACAGGGATCAGCTCCTTATTGTCCTTAATGGCCTCAACCACCTGTTCCATGCATTGCCCATTGGATTTGATATTTCTAAAGACATAGGCGTAAATATCATCCACTTCAAAGATGGCTGACCATTGAGAGTAATGGCGGATGGCACTATCGACTTCCATCCTGGCTTGGTCTGGCCCTGGTAATACCTCCAAGGGTTCAGCCACCACAGAACGCCCCACACTCTGAGAGTGAGCCTCTTCTCGCCAATACTCTTGAATCACCTCTAGCTTTTTGCCAATTCCCCGCTTGGCCTTGCGAGTGGATAAGACTTTCTTCTTCTTGTTCTCTGGTGTAACTTCTAAGCCTTCAGCTTGGACGGCTTTGACGATCGCTCGATGGCGCTTAGAAAAGACCTCGATATCAGAGCGTTTATACCCTTGCAGTTCAAACCCATGCTTGGTTTCATAGATGCGATATCCCAGTCGTTGAACCTTTTCTGCTAACTTCTGGCGGTAGAAGCTGCCGATCCACTTAGCCTTAGCCAGCTTCTCATGGCTAAGGGATCGCCACCGTCCATCTGGCCCCTCGGTCCCATTCATGATCAGCATGTGGGTGTGGAGCTGCATATCTCCATCTCTGGAAGTGTGATGAGGCATTAATGCCGCAATCATATTCCCGGTCTTAACGACTGAGCGCACCCCACCCACTTGAATCCGGGTCTGGGCATATTCCCGCTCAATCAACTCGAAAGTCTCTAAGACTGCCTCCATGTGGGCATCAAAGAGCCGATTATCTCCTTCCAAGTGGAGTGCCATTGACACACTTTTAGGGGCTGACAGCACCACATCATGGGCAAGCCTTTCCTCATCTTCTTGGTTGGGTTTTTTGCCCCGAATCCTTTGGGCAGCTCCATTACCGATGCCTTTACTGGAAGTGGGTAAGACCCCTCTGCTGAGGGATTTCAAGTCCTCGCGTTTGACGTAGGTGCCTAGCTGTTGAACAACAGAGGCAGACCCTACCCAAACGGCTGTGGTCATGCGGTCGATGTCAGCGACAACCTCGGATTCACTGTAATAGCGTTCCTGAGCAGCAACGAGGGATTCATCTTCCTCATAATACTCAATCATGTCTTTTGTGATAGTCCGCATTGTCTTCATGACATCAGGCTCTGGTTCAGCGGTCTAGTTCCTCTCGGAAGGCTTTAACTGCTTTTTGGTAAGACTCTTTGAGCTTTGGGTTGTTCTTAAACTGCTCTGTTGCAGAGATGTCATTAGGTGCAGAAGGCCACTCTCCTTTGCTGATGTCTCTGAACTCATCGAGGTTGACGTAGGTGCCAAGCTTCAGGTGTTCAGCACCAGAACCTACCCACACCGCTGTGTTCATGCGGTCGAGGTCAGAGTCATCCTCTACAGGTTGGATGTCATCGCTAAGTTTGCGGGCATTTTCTATCAGTTCGTTGCGATAGAACTCCTTGAAATCGTCAGCTTCATCTAGTTGCTCATTGTCTTGGGAGCCAACGAAAGCTTGAGTGAGTTGTTGCCAAAGTCTGGACCAGAAAGTTTTAAGCATAGGAATACCTGCGCGAAAGATTTTAAACACGATCCGACGACTATAAACGTGATCGTCTCAGTGAAAACTACAAAAATGCTACGGGATACTACAGAGTGAGGCTACAAAACAACTACAGTTGTGCTACGTGGTGTTACAAAAAAGTTTCAAACGTACTACGAAAAAACGGGGTTGGAGAAATCCCAACTTTTTCATAACGGAGCCTCGGAGTGGTGATGGGTGTGGGGACGCCCCTCCCCATCCATAAACCCTCAAATATGCCTCCAAAGTAGCACCATCTCTGTATTTCTTGCAAATACTCCCTTTTTGGTGGTAATCGAGTGGTAAAAACAGCAATTTTGGGCACGGGTATATTATCTACGTCCCCCTATAGGTTTTCAAAATGACTAGAAAAATATTTCTGACCGTCGATCTCGGTGCAAGTTTGACCAAAGCCTTCTGTCAGATTACTGAAGATGGCAAGACTCCGATTGAGGAATGCATCACCCAACCTTCTGCGGTTCTCAGAACCACCGAAAGTTTATATGAGGAGATCGACCATGAGAACACAGCATTCAGCTCTATCCTTTGTTATGGCGGCATGTACTGGCAAACAGGCCAGATTGCTGAGACTAACTTGAGGCAGACGAATACGGATCAACACAAGCATCCCGAAGCGATCGCCAAGGTGTTG
The DNA here is from genome assembly GCA_012034865.1 of Acaryochloris sp. CRU_2_0. Classification (GTDB taxonomy): domain Bacteria; phylum Cyanobacteriota; class Cyanobacteriia; order Thermosynechococcales; family Thermosynechococcaceae; genus Acaryochloris. Next base: position 6,615 of record JAAUOM010000066.1, read on the forward strand.
TCGATTGCGGGGTATGTCCTCTCCAAAGCTGGGGAAGGATCCGAGATGTATTTGGACTTGCTGCTTCCCAAGAGTGAGGAGACGAGTTTTTCTATAGTCAAGCGGGATTTGGCCAACTACATCCGCAAGTTCCAGTACGGCAGGAGCCAGCTTACTTGTGCGCCGATGTCAGTGCGTGTGCTTCCTGAGAGTACGGGGATTGTTTCAATAGTCCAGAGCTATCCCTCAATTGTTCTGATGTTTGGCCACAAGGACTTGACCTTGACAAAGGTTAAGGATGAGCACAGTGGCTTGGCTTATATCCAGACTTGGGCAGGTCGAGGCTCATTGATGATCCAGCGGCATATGAGCTGGACACCCTCGAATGAGTTGACAGGGGCCAAGCTGATCTTCTCTCAAGGGACTGGTCGGCGTGGGATAGAGAAAGCCTTGGGTGAGGATGCTGGCCCCGTTCTCGCCTCCTTACGCCAAGCGCGAGAGTTGTACTGGGTGAATCTCCAACAGCAGTTGGATAGCGACATTGATGTGGTGCAGGCCAAGCAAATTTATATCGCAGGTGGGGGTGCGCCTGCATGGTCCAAACAGCTCAAAGGGTCTTTTAGTGCCAAGTTGGACGTGCTAGGTAAAGTGATTCGCAGGATTCGCCAGGACTTTCCTCAGTGGGAAAGTTCATCTATGCCCTATCGACTGACGGATGCTTACTTGCTGTGGCGGCAAAATGCCCAGCGACCAGAGACATTACAAACACAGTCTATCTGCCAAAGTGCAAAAGTGGAGGTAACTCATGGCTAGGGTCATCTTTAGAATTGATACTCGTTGGGAGGCTACCTCTGAGCGCGGTTCTATGGTTCATGCCGTCCGCAATCACTTCAGTTCAGGAACGAGTTTCACTCGCCTCTGCACGGAAATCATGTTTTCAGTGCTGCGAGTATTCTTTGTAGCAATTCAGACACACAACAGAGCCGAGATTGAAGCAGCCATCCACATTTCCAAAGTCCAGATTGATAACTATTACCAGATGGCATTGGGGCTAGCCCACCCAATTGATGTGGGAGTGGCCGCACCTATACCCCCTGCGTCAAATGACGCCACGGGTATATTATCTGCGGACCCAAATGACCTCGAAGGCATATTGCTTACTGAGGACTCAGAGGAGGAATTCGATGAATTTGAAACGATCCTCACGGATGACTAACTCAAACCCTTTCCCCACAAAGGTTCAAAACAGTGCGGGTATATTATCTGCGACCCCAAATTTTGGAGAAAAGCCATGACGAATAATATTACAGACCTCACCCAAGAACTTGGCCTAGAGCAAAAAGACCTCGAAAAACTACTAGCTGCTTGTGGCATGAGTGAAGATGACTATGAGATAGAAACCCTCCAGACCGTTGCCCAACTTCGAGCGGACAATGCTGCTGAGACTTACACCCACGGCTGGTGTATGCACATTGCCCAAACCTATGGCGTTGATCTAAAACCCATTCACAAGGCCATTGACGCTGAGGGCATCACAACCAGCGATGACTTGTACCACCCCTTGTTCACCCTCGTTTGTGAAAAGGTCGCGGAAGGGATGGATCCCGTGGATGCAGTTAGGGCTGAGCTGCGCGGCACGGATGAACTAGAAGAAGCGGGCGCGATCGACGACATTGAGGAACTTGATGAGGAGATGATCCAGGCACTCAAAGCAGATTCGATGCGAACCGCCCGTAAGGTGGCTCGTAATGCCCGAAAAACATCAGAGCGGGTGGTGATCGCTGCCCACCATTTCCACATGAAGCAACTGCGGCATGACCTTAAGCAAGTGTTCGCTGAAGAGTGGGCCAAACAAGATGCCCAGGAAGCCCTTGAGGGTGGCTCTGAGCCGGGAAAGCTTTTAGAGGCAGAGGTTCAGGAAGTCTAGAGCGGCAAATCCTCATTGAAATGATGAACACCCAGTTCTACCAATGGATGATGACCTCCCAGCAGGCGATCGCCATCAGAGAACGAGCAATGTTTCTCGCGGATCAGCAAGCGCTCCTGAAAGCAGCCCAACGCCGTCGGGATTGGGAATATCGGGCTGCGGTAATGAGTGACATCCGCTATTGGGGCTGGATAGTAGTCCTAGTAGCACTTCTAGCGGGTGGTGGGGGCTGGTGGCTGCGGGGAACCCTCGCCCCGACTGCGGCCAATTTGGACACGGGTATATTATCTGCGACCCCCTATCTATACAAAACAGATTAAGGACAGATAAATCATGCTGACCCAAACTAAAGAAGAAAACCTATCGCTGCGAGTTCCATCCACAGAACCATCTCCGCTCAAGCTAGGAGAGGTGATTGCGATCGCGGGTGCAATTTGCATCGTGGGATTCTGGTTGTATGTATTGCTGCTTTTGCCCCCCTATCTGCTGGATGCTAACTGTTCCAAGCCTGGATATGCCCCAGCATCGCATTCCTGATACAGAACTCACATCTATATATAAGGAGAAAACCATGTTTACACAAGAGCGACCCACACAGCCAGCTTCAGAATCAGTGCTTGGATCTGATCAGCTCCTACTCAAACGCCCGATCATCATCAAAGCCATCGTCACCCCCCTCTGGAAACAAGAGGCTCAGCAACAACTCCAATCTCAATCCAATCAGTTAGATGAGCAACTGGCGCAATTAGATATTCAAGTTGAGCAAATGGTTGGGGAACTGAGCCAGCAAACGGTTCAGCTTCTCGGTGTAGATGGCAGCACTATAGCTGAAACTCAATCCCAGATCCAAGATATCCAGATACAAGCTGGCGATCGCAAGTCCGAGCTGCTGGATCAAAAGTCTCAGGTTTTGGCGCAACTGAGCCAGGTGCGATCGCTGGAACTGGGCCAAGAAGTTGAGCAAGGCCAAGTCGATAGCTTCTTCTACGCCAAGGTAGGCGATCACCTGATCCGCAAGCTGCAAGGCGAGATCCTGTTGCGCGATGGGGTGATTGAAGAGATTCGGGGTGATTTGTGACATCAAACCGAGATTGCGATCGCCAAAACCCGACCGTAGACCATCGCAACCCAATACCAAAAACCAAACCAATCAAGGAGAAGCAGTCATGGGACTAGCACTACTTCTATCAACAATCGCATCCGCCGCTTACATGGAGTTGATCGGCAGAAAAATGCTTTTTCAAACTAGGAATGTTGCGATCGGGTACATTGTCACATTTATTGCCACATTTGCTGTAACTAGTACTGGCATTTGGCTCCTGCAAGATGTGCCAAGCGATCGCAAAAGTGAACAGCAGTTTGAACAAAAGATGGGGCCACTTGAGCAGGAGACAGAAAGGCTCGAAGATCAGGCCAGGGACGACATGATCAAAGGATCATTGCGCCCACAAGTGCAGGACTGATGAGTGCGATGGTCTCCGACCGGCCTAAGTCCTTCGGACAGCAAGCAACGGCCATCGCAACCTCAATCCCAACCCTAAGACTCACACCTAATAACACGCACCTATGAGCAGAGATAAAATGCTGAACACTTCTCAGGCGAACAAATTTGCCAAAACCTTTGGATTAACCAACCTGCATCAAGTGAATGGTGAATGGTATGCCACTGATAGTGATTGTGGCATTTACCACATCTCTGAAGAAAATTACTACAACGCTTTGGATGCAGGAGATCTTTGAGAGTGGGCCATCGTCTCCAGTCGGTTGTGGTGCGTCACCGTTGGCCATTCAGCCGACCTCAAGCTTTCAAATTCTCTCTGGATTCTAAGTTGCCTGGGATTGTGATTGAGATCGCAAGCCTCAATACCAACCCCAAAAACTCACCACCCAATATTGAAACTCATACCTAATAAGGATTTGAGACATGACTAATCCAATGTGGACCATTACTGTAGAACCAGAAACGGGAATTGAGCCCAACGCTGGTTCGACCTAAAACCCTACCACTCTGACGAAGAACTTGAGCATGTCGCTCAGAGCTTGAATGAACGACCTGACCACGTTCATCCTGACTACTGCGATCCTGAAGGCGATGCAGCCATGACAGACATTGTGGCTGAAGAATATTGGCGACGTCGCATTCGCCCAGTCTATTTGCAACAAGGGGAGCTGGGAAATTGTTCATTAGCGATTAGGGTTGAGCTACGTCTAGGACGATTTGGCGCAAATCATTGCGGCTCGAATGTTTTCCAACACGAATATATTCCCCAGGCACTGCAATTCATTGATACCCTCAAGGTTCAGGACTTGGAGTTCAGCGAGTATTGGATGGCGATCGCTGAACATTCCCAGCCTCTGCCGTCAGTGCCGATGTTTGAGGACTTCTATGAGTATGTCTTGCAGCGGTGCCAGCTAGCTATCGAGGACTATCACCATTTCCTTGGGTTCTATGTCACGGATCGGAGTGGATACCTGGAAATCGTTCATGGACGCATACCTGAGCGTCTTCGGGGCAAACATATCTTTGCTCGATATAAAGCTTCTAAATTCCCCAGTGATTGTGAGGGTTGCATCAAGCCAGAGAAAAAGTGGTTCGTCAAACCCGAAGAAAAGCAGCGAGGGATTGAGGACTATGCTCGTCAGGTTTCGCGTGGCCTATTTGATGGTTTTCAAGATATCCAGCGCCGCAGGGTGCAGAGGGATGCTGAGCCTGAGCTGACCCCTGTCCTTTAGTTTTCAATTTCCCTGTGGAATCTATATTACCTAGTCCTACTCAGTACCAGAGTTCTAGTCTTTTAAATTCCAGAGAGAATCCATATTACCTAGCCAGATTCTTTACCCCATACCCATAAATCAATTGAGGAAATAGCGATGCAAACTGCCGTTACCTATGTAGACAGTGCCTTTGTACCTGTCAGAGCCGATGGGCAACCGATTGAGAAGAAAGACGCAGACACATGGACGCTGCATATCCTACCCAAACTGTATATTCCAGAAGGTCACATCGGGGGGAATCTCCCTTGTGATGCGATTCAGCTCACTGAATGTTCACTGAAACTCGGTGATAAGACCATTAACGTAATGCCTTCCGAAGTTGTTGTCAGACGCCCTTATCCCAATGGGGACTATTATGCAGCGGGCACCGCAGAACGGAAACTTGGATGGGATGTTGAAATCTCAGGTGAGTTGACCCACTGCCAGCTAAACCAGAGTTGGCTCATTGGCGCGAATTATCCTCAGACGGATCTTTTCCCCTGTTCCATCCAGCATCGCATCGACCTGGTGCTAGTTGCGACGGAAAAGGGGCATGTGTTTTCGTTGAACCAGACGGACTACTTTTATGATCCGAATGCGCGTGCGATCGGGGGCGTCTTGCCTAAACATATCAATAGCCGACATTTTCTCAAGGGGAATAAGGACTATGCCATCCGACGAGAAGGTAGAACAGTATCTATTGAGCAAAAGGTTGAGCTAAGCTCTTGCGCTTGGTCTGACTTGCTATTGCTCGAACAGATTGAAGAGATGAAGTTATGCCGGGACGCCGATCACCTGTCCAGTTTTACCCAATTTAATGAGGAACATCGCAACAATGCCTGCTGTGAGCTTCCCGCTTCAGTAATGTTTGATGCTGTCCAAGCCGCTCAAAGAATCCCCTATGGCAAGGGCACTGATTATCCCTTCAAGGATAGTGAATCCCACCCGGCGTTGAAGTTGATATCAAAGTGGTGGAATCATTATTCACCGATTGCTGAATATCACAAAGCAGCGTTCTGCTACTTTTGGGTTCGGGTTGAGGATGACGATGAATACTGGCCAGGGCAAGATGAGTGTCCGAATATTGAAATCACGAATCTTGCAGGGTTAAAGAGTAATATTGCCCGGTTTGGGGATTTGATTGCGATTATATTTGTTCAAGCTCCCAGGATTGTTAGCGACGCTTATGGCGGCATTGCCTATATCGATCTTGTTGATGGCAGTGAGTACACCAATGTTGATGCGGATCAGTATGAAGCACTAGACGCTCTGATCGCCTTAGAGAATTTTCCAGGAGAATTCCCCGCTGCATGGGAAGAGATTTGCAGGCAAGCAGAGCAGGAATGGAAGGCTGACATAGAGCCTGATTACGCCGATATTCCGTTTTGAGTGAACAGCTATCCCTAATCCGCTCCATGAATTGCACCTGAAAATTCCCACCTAATGAGGTGAATCCAATGACTACTACGACCGTTACAAGCAATGCCCAACAGAACCAGTCCATAGAAGATATGCAGGCAGAAGAACTTGTATTAATGAAAGTTGAGCAGATTCAGCTTGAGAAAGCGCTTATATCTGACTTTGCAAATCGGTTACGGGAGCGTCTAGCTCATCCCAGCTCTAACAGAAAATCCGTTCATTTCAGTACAGAAATCATAGACACCATTACTGATTACGATAGCTCACCTAGTAAATCTCTCAAAATCACCCTCAATGGTAAGTTTTCTCTGAGCGAGGTAGCCACAAAAAGGCCCTGTGGTTTCCCAGGGTATAACTGGACAACCCCCAGCGAAGCTGAAATGCAAGCACTGATTCAAGATCCACGGTTTAAAGAGTTGCTGATCTTCTTCAGTGGCAAAGACTATGATTTCGCATTCGAGCAATATCCGCAGTTTAATCTTGCTGATAGCTCAAGCGTTGACAGCCTGGAACTATCACTAAGAAACGAGGCTAGGAGGCTTCTGGATGAGTACGAGGTGGTTGCTGAGGGGGATTTCTGGATTGCGACTTTACACAATTTCTGGGTAGTCCAAGGCGATATCACTCCCTACAAAATGGGAGACTTCCCCTGGTCAGAGGAAGGTGGCACGGCGTTGGGGGTTCAGGAACCAGGAGAGAAGGGAGGGCTACACCATGCCCATCGATAAACCACTCTTGCAAAGTAAGCCCAAGTTTCGCATTCATCAGTATGTGAGTACACCGAGCTTAGGTGGCTGCATTACAGGCATTCGGCAAGAGATAGAGGGGGATCGTTGGCAATGGTGGTATCAACTGATGTCACCAGAGCTAGATGATATGTCCAGTAGTACCTGGTGGGCAGAGGATAGCTTGGAAGTAACACCGAATATCTTTTCTGTTGATTTGCTAGAGGGAAATAACCAAATTTCAAGGATGTATGTGGGGTCTGTGGACGAGGTATTGGAGTTTGTCGAACAACATGGGGATGCAGCCTTAAGGGTTTATGAGCAAACAGGTCGTAAACAGGAGATACGGATCTTGTTTTGCGATGTACGCGACTGCAACGATGAATCTACCTTGGGAAACTATGATGATGGGATGGATGAATATAGTTGCGATCTGTTCTTAGCCCCAGGCTCCGTCAAGGTTCTTGCACTAATAGACAAAGAAGAACATGTTAGACAGAATCATTTGAAGGTTGTCAGTCCCATACTCAAAGAATATGAGAACGGGAAACGTGATTTTTCATATTGTGACCTTAAGAAGGCGTTTATGCCTCATTCAAGTCTGCCAAATATTAATTTATTTGGATCCGATCTAACAGAAATAAACCTTAGTGGAAGTGATATGCAAGGAGCTAATTTAGGTGAGTCAAACTTAAAGAGAGCTGATTTACGATCTGGTGATTTTCGCCAAGCTAGTTTTCTCGGAGCGGACCTAGAGAATGTCAACCTTGAGAATGCAAATTTGCAAGATGCAGATCTGATGGCTGCGAATCTTAAGGGAGCTAGGCTAGCAGGTGCAAAACTTAAGGGGGCTGACTTAATGGGAACCGTTCTGTGGGATGTTGATTTGAGTAAGGTTGATTTGCGGGAAGTAGATCTGCAAAATGCAAATCTAAATAAGGCTTACTAGCCTTTAGCTAAGATAGGCATGAGCAAGAATTCTGTCATTCTAGGAATTTTGAACGTGTTTGCGCTGTTTCAGCTAACAAAGAATCAACACCTCTCCAGCACCCGCTCCGGCAACACCAGCGCCAAGCCTTCCAGAATCGCCATCTGACCTGCTGCACTCACCCCATCCCACACAGAACCCCACTCCTTGGGTTTGAGCCAATCAAAGAAGACCTCATGCAAGCTGGGCAATAACCGATCGATAGGCAAATCCGCCAGCTCATCCAATATCCCAGCGATCGCTTGATGGCTTTCTCTGTCTGCATCTGGCACTTTTGAGAAATTGTTCATTTTGCTATTTAACCCTTCTAATAGCGAAATGAACAGTCGCCAATATCGTGCGATCGTGCCCCTCGGAATCCCACTCACAGCCGATACCAACTGCTGTGTCACCTTCTCCCCCCTTGCCTGCAACTGGAGGATGGCAGACTCAATGGCCATTTTCACCCGCTCGGTTTTGTGCGCTGCTTCAACACACAGCTCCTTTGCCTGGATCTGCTTCACCGGAATGTCCATCTCGATATCAGAAATCAGCACGACTGTCAGGGATTCCCCCGGTCGTCGATGCGCCCTCAACCGCCCGATCGCCTGATGAATCTCAGCCAAGACTGTTCGGTTGACGAATGCCTTAAATACAGGATCATCCTCCTCTGGGCAATACCCACAGACAATTGCAAACTCTGCGGCCAAGTCAAACAAATTGCGACAGGGAGTGCCCACTAGCACCAAGGTCTGCACCTCCAGGAAATCATTGACCCCACGGCTATCCCTCCACCAAGCGCCATCTTCCATAAACTTTTTAAAATCCAATATCCCGGTGGTGTCTGCATCCAGATCCCGGTAGTGTCCAGTGATTGCTGCCACTCGTTTCAGTTGATCTCCACCCCGACTCATGCCCATACGCTTCATATCGGTGACTTGAGTAATCACCAGATTCCCCACATCAGGAACCACCTGACACACGACCTTAATCTCATCTGGGGAACAGCCCAACTTGAGGGCTAAGTCTTCTCTAGAAAGCGTGGCATCGAGGAAGACATTGGCCTGAGCAGCCTGAGCCAAAGCCCGATGTCGGGGCGCTGGGAGATTGAGAATTAGACCATAGTGGCTGACCTGCATACAGCCGGGACCACCCTGCAAAATGCGAATTAAAGGAATCAGCCATTGTTTAATCACACCCTCCCTGGCCTGCTCTGCCATTTCGGAGTCCCGATCTGAAAATTTCTTTCTCAGTTGTTTGGGCAGGTCTGCTAGATCAATCCCATAGTCAGCAGTGGTGTTGAGGAATCCCAGGTTCGGCAGCAGGATCTGAGCAATTTCCCCCAGCTTCACCCCGGCCATATCAGGCAAGCGGCCTGTCACCTCCAAGTGATTCAGCCCATACTTACCGAGCTTGGCTGACCCATCTAGTAATGGCAGCAGTGCTGAGAGCAAAGGCTGAACCAAAGCGAAAATCTCTGAGTAGGAAATTAGGGCTGTGATGGTCTGCTGTAAGTCGGCGTAGGTGACGGTTACTGACTGTTTGACCTGAAAGTTTTGTCCCGGCTCATCCCAGATCAGTAGCGTATCCTCCAGGGGGTAATCTTCAGGATCAGGCAGACTATCGGGGTGTGCCCTGAGCAGAGATGAGCCTAAAGTATCGCGGCGCTGGCTCAAATATCCGTATCCTGGTCCCTGAGCATTGATGCAGGCTTCTCTGAGGATGCAAGTGCCACAAATTAAGTTGGCGGTGTCTGCCCCAGATACATTCTTCTCCCTCAAGGCATTGAGAACCCCAATTCGGCTACAGTTAGCAGGCACAACATAGGCATCACCCTTCGCTGAACGTTGGAGTCGATTCCCCACGCGGCTGAGTCCACCATGCCTTGCTTCCAGGTCACACCAGCCATTCCCTCGCTCTAGAGTTTCGACGGTGGGATTGCGATGTTGATCCGACAGGTAGATGACCTGCTCGACCCCAAACTCAATTGGGGTAACGTTCCCAGCGTCGTAGCTCTTCCCTGTGCCCGGTGGAGACTGGTCTAGAATGTGTTTGTACCCTTGTTCGACTGCCCGCTGGTAGGTCTGTAAGCGTTGATCGGATGGGTATTCGTGGACTAGTGTAGTCGGTTTGCTAACCCCATTACTTCCACTGTGATTATGTAAGCAGCCCTTTCCCGTGTCATTTCTCCTTGGAGAAGGTCGTTTAAGGTGTCTACAACGTTTTTCCAATCGCAAAGCGGAGAGTCGGTACTTGCGTTGAGAGCTAGCAATAATTCGGTTAAGACGGTTTCGGGAGCGTCGTCTAGCTCGGCTCTCTGAAAAATTGCTTGCAACACCGCCATTCCCTCTCGCAGTTTGATGATTTCTGCGAGGGTCAATTGCCTGGGTTTGTTTTTCATTTGCCTCTCCAAACCCTTGCACGGGTGAAAAGGGACGGGTGAGAGTTGTGAGTGTCTGTTGGAGCTTGTGCAGAAGCCCGTTACATCTTGCCACAATCCTTTCAAACTCAGCCACACTCAACAACTGAATCTGGCTGAGGTCGTCCAGTTCGTCAATATCGGGGTGAAAGCGTTTGTCCGTCTGCTTCCACCAGGCCACCTTGACCTCATAGCCCCAGTCCTTGAGTAGCTTCCAAGTGGCCCGGTACTGCCGCAACACGGCTTTGTTCTGAATGGCTCCGGCATCGGGAAGCAGAACAAATGAAAGTGACCTAGAACATGATCCTCTCGTTTTCATCAATATAGAATCCTGAGATGATGGCAGCTTCACGCCATTCATCTTCTGTGTAAGAGGTGGAGAGTTTGATGGAAATGTCGTCTGGGTATTCACCCTGCTGGAATTTTCGGATGGCGACTTGCATCTCACTGGCAAGTTGTTTAATTCTTTGTCTTCGTTGTTTGGCGCGTTTTTGTGACATTTTGCTGCTTCCTGTTCTAACTGCTTAAGGATGTTTGCTAATGTCTGGGGTCTGCCTGCAAAATTTGCACTATCAGCTCCCAGGACAGTGGCCTGTAGTTTTTCTGCTGCAATTTTGGGTTTGAGAAATCCTTCTGCGAGATAAATAATGTTGTGATTAGACGGTCTTCTATTTGCGGAATACACCCCAATGGGCAGATCCCCATTGGGCAGATGCGGGGTGGGACCATTGGGCCGCTTCTTGGTTTTACCCGTGAGCCAGTAGTACTTCGGTTCCCCTGGTTTGGGGCTGCGGGTGCGAATTTGGAAGTCAACCATGAATCCCTCTGCATCTAAAACGGGACAGGTATAGCCTGCTCTTGGAGTGTTGAGCGATCTGCCATCTAAAATCACCCCTGGCAGCGTGTAGGGTAGCTCGGTACTAAGGCGCTGCCACTGATCAACAGACTTGACCCCCCAGGCTTCGATCTGTTCATCCGTCAGTCCACGCCGATGCAGATCAGCCCGATCCGCTGGGTGTAAGGTGAGCTGGTCTAAGAGCTGGCGATAAAGCCGATCTCGCTCTGGCGCGGGTAGGGATTCGGCGCGGCGTTGGGCCTCGGCTTGGGCGCGTTGTTCTCTGAGAATTTGCTGCTCTTGCCATCGGCGCTCTCGTTCTTCTTGAGTCTGGTCTTGGCCGTCGTCCAGGACATACTTGGCCCAAAGTCCATCCTTGGTCTGGCCCAGGTAGCGGTAGCCTGGGATTTCTCCTGAGAGGGTCATGCACAAGTTCAGGCTTTGGGTCTGGCGGCAGTTGCCTTTGGTGTCCTTGCAGAGAAGACAGGGGTTGCCTTTGCGGGTTGGGGTGTAGGTTTGGGTTAGGGGAAGTGAGGTCATGGTTGGATCCCTAGATGTGGTGAGTAGGGAGCCGATTGGTCAAAAAATGCTCATAGCAAATCTATCCATTGCGCCAAAGGTTCTGCTAGAATGGGCGCACGGCTCCATTGGAGGCCAAAACCCATGCCTAAGCAAATAGCATCAAGTTCGAGTCCCCTGAGATATTGGGAGTGCTTGGACGCTTAAAGCCCTACTGTTACAGCAGTGGGGCTTTTTGTGCGTTTACTGTTGATCTGCTCTAGAAATCACCTCACTTTTTAACTAAAAATAACGCTGTGTTGAACGCTTCTCTAGGATTGTGTAGAGGTTTTCCGAGAATGCGTATCAGAAGCCTCTTGGGTAAAGATGATACTGCCATTAGGTTTTAAGTGGATTTAAAGCCCTGCTCAAGAGAGTTTCGGGCAGATATCTCAAGGCTAGGTCTTGCCTGTTAAGGCATTGATCCAGACCCAAAAGCTTTTGATGCAACAGAAACAAGAAAGGTTAGAGTTTCTTATCAAGCCGACTCAGGTAGAACCGCTAAATCTGGCACGATGGAGAGCTGCAAGGAAGAAGCTTGATCTGTCAAAAGAGGGCTATCAGGTTTTTTCTTACCTTTGGGCTTTTGTTCAAGAATAGCTTCATCGTTGGACGAAGAGTCTTTATCGCCATCATCATCGACCCAAACCAAAATATCACCAGGCTGACAATCGAGGACGCTGCAAAGCTTGTCTAGAGTTTCTAGAGGAATTGCTTTGGCCTCTCCATATTCAATCCGCTGAACATTTTGAGGGGACATATCAAGCAGCCGCGCCAGTTTGTTCTGGGACAGATTTCTAGCGGTTCTTAGTTCTTTTAAGAGGATTTTCACAGTCATTCCCTCAGCTTATCAGGCATATACTATCACAGCTATTCAAGTAATGCTTACGCATTCAAAGTGTGTACAATTGTTAAATAACCAATTAATACTTGCACAACTATTGATTACGCAAGTATTAATTGGTATTATAAGGACATGGATGAGGACAGCAACCGCCTCCCCAACAACCAAAATCCAGCGTTGCAAGCCATAGAAGACACAAACAACTAAATAAGCGAGTTCTGTTTAGTGCTGGAAACTGCTGATACCGCAGCCACCGGGGATAGCCCGATGTCGAGCGAGACTGTAAATCGCAATTATCAAAAACTATTCCAAAGTCAAAGCGGAAGAGATTCGATTCGTACCCGTTCCCTTCCGCTGGCTTATCTAGTAAACCAAGGAGATCATAACAATGACGGTATACCTCCTGCATTTTGAGAAGCCGCTTAGCTCTCACCACACAGCCCAACACTATATCGGGTGGACGGAAGACCTGGAAAGTCGAATTGCTAGACACCGTAATGGAGGTGGTGCAAGATTTTGCGAAGTTGCCAAACAAAGAGGGATTGATTTCCAGCTTGCCCGAACTTGGATCGGCGATCGCACTCTGGAGCGCCAGCTCAAGCGTCGCAAATCAGGCAGGCGATTGTGCCCTGTCTGTAGCCCTGATGTTCCACACGACTGAAAAGTGTTAGGAATCAAAAATTTTTAAAGACAAAGTGGAAGAGACTCGATTGGACCGGGTTCTCTTCCGCTGGCCCTTATTTAAGACCTATGGAGGATTGTATATGACAACTGGAGCGATCGCCGTCCCGCGAGGCTGTGGAACTCGCAAGAAAGGCGGCATATATTTTGAAACGGGGTTATCGTCCCACGGTTATCCCTTTGAGTATTTCATCGTCGATCCTCCTATCCTTGTGGATGGGTGGGACTTAAGTGCTGTAGGCGTTCAGCTTATTGAGCGTGATGGCATCACCCACATCCTGGATTGGGTGGGTTCCAAGCATTACCCCAATGTGGCTGACTACCTAGAAGAAGTCCGTCAATTCGGCTATCCCGCCGATTATCCAAAACCCTAGATTTTTCTCGCATAACCTCCCAGACAAGAATTTTGCTCGTCCATGCCCGTGCCTGGATCGACAATTTTCAAGAGTACAAAAGTTGGGATTGTCCCAAGGACTATCCGTTCCATACACCTGAAGTCTTGCCCCATGAGCCGGAAGACCATAAGCGCATGTGTGCGGGGGTGTGGTGGCAGGATATCGAGCAAGGCATTTTTCAGGGGGGCGATCGCCTGGTTCGCCGAGAGATGCCTTCCTTTTCTTATTACGGGCACTGTCGGCCAGAGGGGATTACACCCCAATACCGCCCCGCCATCTTTGCCTCATTCCCCTGTACCCGCTTGGTGGTGGTCAAGGGCAACCATGAAGAAGCTTTCAGTAAAGCCACTCAAGCCAAGGTAGACATTGAGGAGGTAGACCAATGACGCAGCAGCTCAATCTTATTCCTGAAAAGGTCGCCACTCCCAAATATCGGAAGGTTTTTGTGGAGGAATTGCCCCAAGACTTGCTAGGGTCACTCCCTAGCAAATCCTTTATAGAAAGCGTTCGCAGGTTTGGAGTGATTGAGCCAGTTGGTTTAATTGAAAACGGCTCAATGTATACCATCGCCTATGGTCGTCGGCGGATCAAGGCAGCACGGCAACTCAAGCTCATTTCTATCCCGGCGATGATCTATCCTTTGGGCTGGACCCCTGCTGAAGTCTTGGCACTGATCGAAAATCAGCACCGATCTGAGAATGTGGTGGCCAAGCTGGAGGCAATTGATACTTTACGCCGTGAAGCGACCCCTGAAGAAATTTGTCATGCCATCGGCATCAACAAAATCCAGCTCAACCAAGCAGTGCATCTCCTTGATGGCCTCATCCCTGCGTTGCAGGATGCGCTGAGGGAAAACCGGATGGCGGTGAGTACGGCAAAGAAAGCTCTCAAGTTGGAAGTGGATCAGCAACGAGAAGTTGCCCAGCTTCCCAAAATTAAGGCCAATGATGTTGAGCAATACCTCAAGGCCAAAGTGAAGAGCAATGTTGAGTCCTTGCCCGATAGCCTGTTTGGGGATGTGCCTACGCTGGGTTGGCAAAGGCAAGCCATACCCTTGCTCGAACAATTACTAGAAGTAATCCCAGAGAGCCATCCAGCCTACTTGTCCCTTCAGGAAGTACAAGAATCTCTTGCCGTAAGGGTTTAGTCCTTGTCCTCAGCCCTGGCCTGTCTGTCGGGGTTGAGGATTCCACCCTAAAGATTGCGGTAAACCTCACCATCATTGCGCTTGCCAATGCGGAAGATAGAAACCGTTTCCTCCTCAATCGTATACAGGATGCGATATTCCCCCTGATCTACCCGAAAGCCTCCAGGATAGCCCTTGAGTGCCTTGCAGTCCTGGGGTCTGGGTTCCGCTTGCAGGGATAGCACCTTGATCATGATTTGCTTAAAAACCTTGAGAGGGAGTTCTTTCAATGTTTTGACGACAGGTTTAGCAATCCTCAAAGAGTACCGATCAGCCATCCAGGTCAACCCTCGTCATCCCCTGTTCGGCGAGAATCTCATCAGGGGACACAAACTCATTGTTGGTCTGTGCGATCGCTTGTCTGAGTAGGGCAGAGTCGATAGCGTCTTGGAACTCAGCGATATCTTGATTTTTCATAATCAAGACGTTTCCTCTACCTAGCTCTTCCAGGAATTCAGAGACAGACATCCCCAACGAGCTAATTAGTTTTTTGGCGTTATGCCAGCCTGTTTTGGTAACCGTCACACGATGTCCTGTCTTGGGTTCACCGTACTCTAGTGGTCGCCCTTCATGGGTCAAATTTTGCAGTGAATTCTGATGAGTTCCTCTAGGCATGTGACACCTCCTATTTACCTAATTAATAGCATATTGATCAGAAATATTTATCTAAAAGAGGCATCTAAAAGCTTGCTTTTCTATTATAGATAGACTATATTAGAGACATCAAGTAAATACCGAGGTGACAGCGACCTTCCCCCAACGGCTAGCAACCACCTGAAGCTGGTGATGCGACCGTAAGGCGATGCCCACTAAGGCTAAAAACTAGAGACAATTCAAATTCAAAAAAACTTTCATTGCAAAGAGCCGCTGGCGATCCGACCAAGAAACCCAGCGGCTCTCCTTCTGTAAACCAAGTATCAAAGGAGATACATGATGATCCCCACATTAGCGCGATCGCAGCAAGTTGATCGCCAAAATACCCAACTCTCTGCCCATGACGA
Source organism: Acaryochloris sp. CRU_2_0 (assembly GCA_012034865.1). GTDB lineage: Bacteria > Cyanobacteriota > Cyanobacteriia > Thermosynechococcales > Thermosynechococcaceae > Acaryochloris. The sequence goes on from JAAUOM010000066.1 coordinate 22,305, forward strand.
TTTCATGGCACAGATCTCTGACCCGGCTGGTTACCGCAAGTCGGAGTGGACACGCATCCCCAATCCTCACAATATTCGTCCAGAGGATATCCACCCCAAACTCTACAAACACAATATCTATCACATCTCTACTTCAGAGGGCGCTTGGGGCTATATCCACTACTTAAATGGCAACGGAGGACAATACCAGGCAATCTGGGGTAATGGCCAAGGTGGGCCGTGTAGGGAGTCTTTAGCAGGGGCCGCTATTGATCTGATCAACCACGGCAAAGAAACAACCAAGCGCCCTCGCCCTACTCCCAAGCCCATCAAGCGCAATACTCGCCCCCCTGCCTATGAGCAGATCACCTACCGCCCCGATCCAGAGCGTTATCGGGTGGGTCGTGCGATCGCGTCGATCACCTAACTCTAGTACAGGGGCACCTTTGCCCCTTCGTCATTTCAGGAGAAAAACAATGCGCGCTCACAATATTGAAGGCACGGCACAAGCCCTGGTCGTTGCTGGGGTGATTACCCCAGACCAGCTTCAGGGGGCTATCTCCGCTATCGAGTCCTACTGGCAAAACGCGATCGCCATTATTTGGGAGATTGAGGACGTGAGATTACTCAATCCATCCCTAACAGATGATGAGTGTAGGGAAGTGTTGGCGATCGCAGATTCTAATCATGATGCCAACTACGGCATCAACTGGGAAGTTTTGGATGCCAGTATCCAGAGTCATTTTCCAGATGGTATTAGAGGCCAAAGTCGGCCAACTTGATACCAAGGAATAAAAAATAGGAGGTTTCCTATGGCAATTCACATGGCCAAGATCGAAGTCTGGAATGGCCGCACATTCCTGCTTCTGGACTTCCGCCAAGCTCCCACTGAAGAGAGCCTTGGATCGGTAATTCGAGAGTATGTTGCTGCGATGGGTCTGCGGTTGGTGTATTGGTGCAAGGAGGGCTGATATGGATGGCTATACTATTGTCTGGTGCCTTATCTGGCAGAGTATCTATTTCTGGATGTTTCTGGGTTTCCTCTGGATTGATGTCTTGAGAGGTCACTAATTTTTGCAAAGACCACTAGCGAAGAAAATGCTATGAAAACCAACCGTCCGATTAAAGGCGATGGCGAATGGCGCAAACGTCAGCAAGATGAGTAGCGCACCCCTGAACATTGGGCGGATGAATGGCGACGGGGACGAGGCTGTCACTTTCCCTTGTCCGTATCGTGACCCGGTGGCCTCCCGGTCATATACCCGACAGAACACTGTGAGAGGGCAAAAAGCCAGATGCAAAAGGATCGACGTATAGTCCAGTTTCGGCGTCCGACAGACTCAGGATTTTACGCCGGACCAAACGGCAATTGGATTGTCTGGGAAATTATCTGGGAGTGGGAGCAGCTTAAACATTTTCAGAGATACTTTGGGAGAGATGCCCCTTCTGCAAATCTCTTTGAAGTCGCCGACCTGTTTGGTGAGAATAGTATCCTCTCGATTGGGGGATTGAGAGGCGAATTGATTGAGCCAGAAGTAATTCTGGATCTCAAATATCCCAGCGGTCGGACGATGGAACGCTCCTGGCAATACATTTGGAGGCCAAATGAGATATCTCGACAGCTTATCAACGCAGATATCAATTGTTATCAAGGTCGGCCAGAACGTTTTCTAGACAGAGATACAGCGATCTTTAAGTCGCTTGTGCCACTAAAAATTACAGACTACGCCCAGACGGAAGTTTCGGTGACTGAAATCCCCTTGCGTCGATTGCCAGGGATGGTTAGGCCGGATCTACTCTGGAGACTCGAAACAGTAGTGGTGGAGACTAAACCATGACACCTAATATTACTCAGCAAGCCATTGAGTCCTTATCCCCAGAAAAAATTACCCTATATCTTGAGAATAAAGGCTGGTGTCAAGA
>JAAUOM010000067.1 GCA_012034865.1 Acaryochloris sp. CRU_2_0
AATAGGCACTCATCAATATCATGGGTGACCATCAATACGGTACAGCGGTGATCCATAACAATTTGAGAGAGTTCCTCCTGCATTTCTTCCTTGGTAATAGCATCCAAGGCTCCAAAGGGTTCATCCAATGGCCTGAGCCGGAAAGGATATTGGCGATTGTCGCGGACGTTAGCGACACATACGGGAATGACCAATGAGTGGCTGGAGCAACAGGGATTGCTTGCAATTCGTAACTTGTAGATGAAAGCCCAAGGTTATGAAAAGAAAGTCAGTCAAATTGTCTAGCAGGTAGATTGGGAACCGCCCATTGCGGACCCGCAGGATGGGTGGTGCGGGAGGGGGGATTCGTGAGGATTCTCCCTATCCCGATTATGCGGCTGGCGAGACTGTCGAAGAGGTTTAGAAATGATTCTTCTATCACTTGCTGCTTGTCGTTTTCGCAAGTCATTGCAAATAGCCTTCAAATCGTAATTAAAAGCTTTTGCGTGTTCTTCTCGAATTCTATATATCTCCTCCAAAATCTCATCTCTCCACATTTTTAATCTCCCATTAATTCATAGGGTGTACAAATCGTAGGCAACTCGCACCCGGCATCCAAACTGATTCGAACTAGCTTTTTCTGAATTTGAGCGTTTGCAATATGTTTACAGTTCCACGTTAACAAATAATCCAAGCCATAGACTGTAGCGGCTGCAATATGAAGGGCATCGTCAGCAGCTTTGGGGGGGAGATTACTTTTCGTGAGAAACTGCATTGCCAAATCTTGAACCGCTTCATTAACTTCAAGCAGTGGAAAATCGTTCAGGATCTCAAGCCGTTTGCTGGCTATTTCTACATCTCCCCGTGCTGCCTCGTCTAAGACCGTTTGAGAAATGTACAGATCGAACTGAGTCCGACGAGTATCCCACCATTCTCGTGTAGCTTCAACATTAGCCATCAGAATGAGATTATTGCTCGTTCTAGCTGTTAAGTAGCCGATGATACTGGTTTCTATGTAGACGGTCTCGCTCATATGGGGATTAGGCAGTTAACTCCTTTATTCTATGCTTGAGCCCCACAGACAACTGAACGCAGCCTAACGGTTCGCTTCACCCGCCGCAGATAACCTCTCGAACTCAACCATTATTTCTAAACGGTCGGGTTCAAGCAGCTTGTTATGCGGTGGCTCTACACTACGCCAATACAAGAAGGCTTTCCGTTTCGCTACTTTCAAATTGAATAATCGTGTCCAAACTATCTCTTAAAATTTGAATTATCTTCGATGTTGGGCAATTGCCAACTCGAAGATAAATAAACTTGGGTGGATGACCATAGAGTAAACTGCGCTGATGAAAGTCGGCATCTTTGGAAGCAATCACAAAACCATTCGTCTTTGCATATTCCCAGATCACTGCATCATCTGTATTGATCAATCCTAACATTTTGACATGCTCAGAATCTGGATACAGATCGACAATCCTATGAATGATTCGGTCAGACAGGTTTTCATCTAAAAGCAGTTTCACAACAATGCCACAAATAACTTTTTCTCACGATCAGCAGCAAAAACAAGACAAGCTTTGATGTCCTCCGAAGTGAGTTCAGAAAAATCTTCCAGAATCTCTGCCTCGCTCATCCCACCTGCCAAGTATTCTAAGATGTCATACACCGTGATTCGCATTCCCCGAATACATGGCTTGCCACTACGCTTTCCAGGCTCAATTGTAATGATGTGTTGGTAGTCCATAAAAGTAGCAGGAGAGAGAATATCTGGTTACATTATATTAACTCTTGCTGCCATAGACAGAGAATGCTGCTAGAGTTTATCCGCAATGTGTTGAGCAGCTTCTGCTGAAGTTCTCACCGGGATGATTTCAAAATGACTGAGATCGCTCCAAGCTTCGATCCAAATATCAAACAAGGCTCGGTCATCAGTTCGCATGAGTTGAAAGCACCGGAAATAGTCCAGATCTACCCAACTGTCTACATACTCAAGACCTGGTGGCAATTGACGATCCCGATCGCGGGCACGACGATAAATATCCACAGCCGCACCTGCGTTGAAATATTCGATGACCATGTAAAGCATTGCTTTCAACCTCAGCAACCACTTCGTTAACTTAACGCACTGATTACTCAATCGTCTCACAGATAATCTCTGAATACCGCCATAACTGGTAACACAAGCTGCCTAACGGTGAAGTTGTGCGGCGGCAAGCAACCTCGAACTCTCACCGATCACCTCTGTACCGTCCGCACCAACGCAGTGTTAGGTGGTGATCAAATTGGAGTAATATTTTGCCACAACTCGGCTGCTATAAACCTCGATAAATGCCCCACATTGGTTGTCGCAATGACAACATCTAGAACTCCGAGAGTCATTGCTTGAGCTACCAAAATCATATCCCCGTCAATCGTTTTGTCACCTGCTGTTGGTTGTCCTTGCTGGCGTGCTTGTGCCCAAAGCTGTGCCGCTTGACGCATCACAGCCGTTTCAATTGGTAAATACTCAAGAAACTTGGCTAAATCATCTAGACGAGCAATACCCTTTGTCTTGTTTGCTCGTAACAACTCACGTCGAACCTCGTAATCTGCAATTTCTGGAATAATGACACGATTCCCTGCTGTAACGTGAGTCTGGAGCCATTGGGCACAAGCGACACTCTCAGCAGATAACCTCGGATTCGTGACTAGACCAAGCGGACCAGTATCTAAAATGATGACTCGGCTCACCAAGTTACACCCTTCATCTCAAGTGGAAACAACTTGCGCTCGGATAATCGATCATCATCTAAGGCATGAATCAAATACCTACCTGTTTCTTGCTGTTCCTCCACATCCTCGTCATCAATCCAAGACTGGAGTAAGTTAACCGCTTCAGTTTGCTTTTGCTTCAATAAAATAGAACTTACCAAAAGTTGCAATGCCAATGCCTCTACTGAAAGCCCGCTTTGATTGGCTTGCTGTAAAAGATATTGCTCTAACTCTGGTGCTAGATCAAGGGTTAGTGTCATAGATCTTTTGCCTGTACATCTAAGCATTTTAACCCAGCGAAGTTAGAAATTCGGTTGATGCTCCTAACTGGCAGGCTCTAGACGGTAGCTGTCCTCACCGATAACCTGCAATCGCAGGCGGCATAACGTTCCGGCTGAGCGGCTGCAAACAACCTTAGCAGCATCACCCAAATCTTTCAACAGTCCGCTCCAGCCGGAACGTTATGCGGCGATCGCTATTGACTAACCACAGAACAAAGACAACCCTGAGACTCCAGCACATACTCAGAGCGTCTTGAAGTATCTAGCCACTGGGAAAAGCTCGAAGCCCGCTTTTTCATAAGTGTGACGTGCTGGAGCATGACCAGGATCACCTGCCGTCTCAACCATAGCAATAGATATCCCAGCACCTTTCATCTGAACTAGAGCAAATTCTATCAAAGCGCTGCCAATGCCGTGACCTTGAAAGTCTGGATCGACAGCAACCATGTAGATTTCACCCATCCTGTCCTCTGAGTGTAGTTTTACCGCTACAAAGCCCACAGTAGAACCTTCATTGATCGCAACCCACACATTCGTATCTTCCGAAGCACAGACATCCTCAACAGATTTTTGCTGACTCACTTGCCATTGATTGGGATAGAACGCCTGATATACATCAGCATTCATAACGCTCTGAAGTGAATCAAAGACCGGAGTCCATGCCCGAAGCGAAAGACGAATAACAGCATCAAGATGACAGGGGGCGTATGCTTCAATCTGCATTTTGGTATCACATCAAAAATCTGTGAGCTTCGTTGAACATAATACAAAATACTACGAAACAATGTCATTTAGATTTTGGATACTCACAGATAGCTTTTAAACAGCTACCCCACCTAGAATTGAGCCGCATAACTCTTATTAGGCGGATAATATCTACCTATTCTATTTATTGGCGATATAGGCAGATAATTGTCCACCTGTACACTCTAAATTGGCATATAGGCGGATAATTGTCCATCTAAGTTGCAAATTTGGACGTATAGGTGGATTCCATCTACCTATATAGCTGATTTGGGGAGATAGATGGATTGGTGTCCGCCCATCTCGTTCTTGGGGGTAGATAGGTGGATACCAGTCCATCTAAATCACTTATTTGGGCAGATAGGCGGATGATTTCAGGATTCTTGTGGATGCTTGTGCCTAGACCTATCTTAAGTCAACACCAACCCGTTTCCCAAAACATCTGACTTATGAGGCCAATTCATCATGGGCAAAGCGGTCGTAGAGAAATTCCAGGGCAGAATTTCGCAGTTGATAGTAGAGGGGATCTTCCATGATCTGGGTGCGATCGCGAGGTCGCGGAAAGGGAATCTCCATAATTTCGCCAATCCCTGCTGCTGGGCCATTGGTCATCATTACTAGGCGATCCGCTAGAAATAGGCACTCATCAATATCATGGGTGACCATCAATACGGTACAGCGGTGATCCATAACAATTTGAGAGAGTTCCTCCTGCATTTCTTCCTTGGTAATAGCATCCAAGGCTCCAAAGGGTTCATCCAGTACTAGAATTTGGGGGCGCAGACAAAATGCACGGGCGATCGCCACCCGTTGGCGCATCCCTCCCGATAGTTGCGGCGGTTTTTTCTCGGCAGCATCGGCTAGACCCACCATCGCTAAATGTTCAAGAACAATAGCTTCTTTTTCGGAAGCTGCTTTTTGCGGATGCACTGAATCCAAGGCCAGATAAACATTCTCGTAGGTCGTCAACCAAGGCATCAGGGAATAATTCTGGAACACCACCATCCGATCAGGGCCGGGTTGGGTAATGCGTTGACCGCGCATTCGTACCTGGCCATGTTCAGGAATGGCAAAGCCAGAAATGGTATTCAGTAAAACAGATTTGCCACAACCGGAGTGACCAATGATACAAATAAACTCTCCTTCTTGGACTGTTAAACTGATATCTTTAATCACCACATTGGGTCCAGCCGCAGTCGGGTAGATTTTGGTGATGTTATCGAGAATTAAAAAGGGTTCGGTCGTGGAGACAGAATGGGTTGTTAAAGGTTGAGTAACAGGCATAGTTGGTTAGGGGATAAAAGGGCTAGTACCGCTACGCGGAAGTAGAAAGTAAAAAGGCAAAAGGTAAAAACCTTAAACCACAATTTTTTGGGGGAGTTTTAAAGGGTTGCTGCATAAATGCAGAAATGGAGTAGTTGAAAAAGAGCGTGCAGAGATACCAGAAAAGCGACCTTCAGCCTGGGACTGAGACTGGCTAAGCTGCTACCCTAGGGGCTGTCAACGGGACTTCTGCCATGGTGATATCTCGCTTAATCCCTAAAGTATTGAGATACGAGATCGGGTCATCGGCATTGAAAACACTGCCATCAAAGAGTTTAAGCGAGCCTTTGCTATAGGAAAGCTCCGTGAGTCCTAGTTCACGAGCGGCTGTGCTAAAGACACTGACGCGACAGATGGTTTCCAGAACTTCTACCCAGTTGCGGGGGAAAGGCACATCTCCCCAGCGAGCCATTTGCGCCATTTGCCACAAATGCTCAGTTCGACTGGGACGGTTGACATTCTCACCATAGAACAGATGATGGGCGACGGAGGAGACTCCAGGAATCGTGTCTCCAGCCCCCCCTAGATGGATGTAGTCGATGTTGGTACCCACATAGTCTCGTTGGGTGAGAATGGTGCGAATTTCGGCAGCATTTTTAGGATCGCTACAGTATTGGCAGGCTTCTAGCAAGGCTTTGACCAAGGCAATATGGGTGTTGGGATAAGCCCGTGCCCAGTCTTCGCGCACGCCTAAGACCTTACCGGGATGTCCCGGCCAAATATCCACATCGGTGGCGATGGTGTAGCCCACCTTTTCGATTTCTGCCCGCAGATTCCAAGGGTCTCCCACACAAAAGCCATCAATTGTATCGGCTTTAAGATCAACCACCATTTGTGCCGGGGGAATGGTTTTGAGCTGGACATCGCGATCCGGATCAATCCCTGCCGAAGCCAACCAATAGCGCAGCAGCAAGTTATGCATCGAAGAAGGATGAACCACGCCGAATCGATGCTGAGTATCGGGGGTTTGATCCAACAACCGCTTAAAATCTGCTAGGGTTTTGACTTGGCCTTGAAACCGCTCGTCAAAGGTAATGGCATTGCCATTCCGGGTCATGGTGAGAGAACTGACAACGGTTGTGCCTATATTGCCAGATCCCCCCAGGGTAATCCATAGAGGCATACCAGAGGGCATTTGAGCTGCATCAATATAGCCCCCGATCATGCCATCGACAATCCCCCGCCAACTGGATTCACGCACCAAAGAGACTTCATCTAAGCCATGTTTTTTGAAGAAGCCCTTTTCTTGAGCAACGGCGATGGGGGCACAGGCGGTGAGGGGCACAAACCCGATTTCCAGGTTGATTTTTTCCAACCCATGACCGGGAACCACGGCAACCTTGCGGGCATTCATTTTCTTGACCCGCTTCTGCTGGTTAAGGAAGTAGATAATTTCACTCCGCAGTTGGTAATAGCTAGGGTGCTTCACTGCTTCTAAGCGTTTGCGAGGCCGTGGAATATCCACTTCTAGGATGCCGCCAATTTTAGAGCCGGGACCATTGGTCATCATGACGACGCGATCGCTCATTAATACCGCTTCATCCACATCATGGGTCACCATCAGGGTAGACACCTGATTGTCTTCGCAAATGCGGGTGAGCTGTTCTTGCAAATTCCCCCGCGTCAACGCATCCAGCACACCAAAGGGTTCATCCAACAACAACAACTTGGGTTGAATGGCCAAGGCGCGCGCGATCGCTACCCGCTGTCGCATCCCCCCAGAAATCTCTAGGGGAAATTTATCAATCGAACTCGACAGACCCACGATATTGATGTAGTGCTCGACAATTTCCTTCCGCTCTTTAGCAGGTTTTTCAGAGAGAACTTCACTCACCGCTAGATCTACGTTGTCGCGCACCGTCAGCCAGGGCAGGAGTGAATAATTTTGGAAAACGACCATGCGATCGGGGCCGGGTTGCTTGACTACTATCCCGTCTAGGGTGACAATTCCACCCGTGGGCAAATCCAGGCCAGCAATCATATTCAAAAGTGTCGATTTGCCACAACCGGAGTGACCAATCAAAGAAATATACTCGCCTTTTTTGATCTGAAGATCCACACCTTTGAGGGCTAAATATTCCTTCCCTCCTGCTAAGGGAAAACTTTTTTCAACATTATCAACAGAAACAAAGCTAGTCATTGATTTACCTTTTTCTTAACTGAATTTTAGTGAAGTGACTTGAATCTAGATTCCAGAAGGGAACTTACCCTGCATTGCTCGACTTTGGGAAAACCCACCCTGCCCTTCGGGCACCCCTGCCCAGAGGGGATTGGGGGTTTCTGTAGGTTGCAAAGATTATTGCAACATCTTCGCTACATCTCTCTAGATGATCCCCTCCTGGGAGGGGCAGGGGTGGGTTCTTGAGAGGGGCAGGGGTGGGTTACTTCACAGGTCACCAAAATCACGCCTTTACTGCTTCACAATTAATGTTTGTAGCCAAGCCATAAACTTATCTAGAACCAGACCCACTGCACCGATGTAGACAAGAGCCAAAATCACTTCACTGATGTAGTTGTTCTGATACGCTTCCCAGATAAAGAAGCCGATACCGACAATCCCGGACATGACGATTTCAGCGGCAATAATTGCCAACCACGCTAAACTAATAGCCACCCGCAAGCCTGTGAAAATATAGGGCAATGCTGAGGGAATCAAAATCTTGAAAAAGTATTTTTTACGAGAAATTTTAATCACTTTAGCGACGTTGTTATAGTCTTGGGGAATTTCCTTAACTCCTACAGCGGTGTTAATCAAAATTGGCCAGACCGCGGTAATAAAAATCACAAACAGTGCTGCAGGTTCATTTTTATTCAAGGCTGCTAAGGAGATGGGCACCCAGGCCAAGGGAGGCACTGTTCGTAAGAATAAGAAAAGGGGATCTAGGGCTTTAGAGAATACGGGAGTTGTGCCCACTAAAATCCCTACAGAAATGCCAACAATTGCAGCTAGGGTATAGCTAATTGCCACCCGTTTTAAGCTGGCCCAGGTCTGCAAGGCCATCCCCACATCAATGCCCCCCTTATCGTAAAAGGGGTAGAGCAACAACTCGCGGGTACGCTCATCTGTCCAAATACTGAAAGGACCAGGCAACAGGGTAATCCCTGACCAAGACAGAAGCTGCCAAAGGCCTAGAAAGATGACAATGGCAATCAAGGGTGGGGCAATATCTTTCTGAAGTTTCTTCAAACTCAAAAAGTTGCCAAATCCTGACTTTCGCATACTAATGGTCATTGCGTTCTCCTTAGGGTTAATAGAATTTTTTTAAGTGAGGATTACCAAGGGGTGTGATGTCCCTCAAGTTTTAATGCTCTTAATCTTGAGGCTATCCAGATAGGCTTGGGGCTTTTGTGGATCAAACTCAGCCCCATCGAAGAACTTTTCAATCCCCCTGGACGGATCTTCGGGAATATCTTGACTGGCAAGCTCTAGCTCTTTGGCTGCTTCTCGCCAGTACTTCTCGCCATTGACGGTATTGATAATGCGATCGGCTTCGCCCAAGATGCCTTGGGGCAAGAAACCCCAGCGCACACTTTCCGTCAAGAACCACAACTCATGACTCTGATAGGGATAGGAGACACTACCTCTAGGATCTTTCCAGTAAAGTGTTGCTTGATTTGGGTCTTTCACCACTTGCTTTGTGTCTCCCAAGGGATACTCACCCGCATAGGGATCCCTAATAAACTCAGTAGGAACGTTGAAATACTTACGCAGGGAGAGAATCCCTAGCATTTCTTCGCGGTTTTCTGGTTTGCTGCACCACATCTGGGCTTCCATCAACGCCTTAAGAATAGCTTTGGCGGCTTTCGGATATTTTTCTACCCAGTCTTTACGCATGGCGAAGTATTCTTCGGGGTGGTACTGCCAGATTTGGGCGGTGAGGACAGCGAGAAAACCAATTTTGTCTCTGACAATCCGGTAGGGCCAAGGATCACCCGTGCTAAAGCCATCCATTGTGCCCGTCCGCATGTTGGCTACGGTTTGAGCAGCGGGCACAGCCAGCAAATTCAAATCCTCATCTGGATTGATGCCACTAGCGGCTAGCCAGTAGCGAATCCAAAAATCTTGGTTGACCTTGGGGAAAGTGTAGGCGGCTCTAAAGGGGGTACCGGATTGTTTGAGATCTTTGATGTAGTCTGCACCGCCAGATTTAGCGAGGTCTAGCTCGAAGCCCTTGCCTGTATGTTTTTTTGCGATCGCAATTCCATTTCCCTGGGTACAGAGCTTGGCCAAGACCACCATCGGAATTTTGCGCTTGCCTTTGGTAATAATCCCTTCCGAGATCAAATGGGGCATGGGCATTTGCCATTGGCCCCCATCAATACCACCCCCCGTCGAGCCAATTTCAATATTGTCTCTGGCAGCCCCCCAAGAGGCTTGCTTGGAAATATCGACATTGGTCATGCCGTGACGCTCAAAAAATCCTTTTTCTTTAGCAATGATCAAGGGCGCGGATTCGACAATGGCAATGAAACCCAGCTTAGCCGCTGTAATCTCTGGGGTAGTGGCTGGACTTAAGGGGAGAGCTTCTGCCTTGGGGGATAAATCCGTCGGCGAGGGTGGGTTCAGGGAACAACCCTTGAGGAGCATGGCTCCAGCGGCTGATGCGCCTGCGGTGAACAGGAACCGTCGGCGGGTAAGGTTGAGGGATGAATGAGACATGAGTGTTTTTAAATGAATGGGGCAAAAGAGATAAAAGGCAAAAGGGATGAATGGGACATGGGTCTAGATACATGAGAGAGGAGATAAATGGAGATTCATAAGTTTGAGTAATATTTTGTAGAATATTGAGTCAAGTTTAAAAGACCAATATTCGTCAATATCAATGCTTAGATCACCCTTGAAACAGAAAATTCACAAAGGATACAAGATTTTATTTGCAATGCCTTAAGAATCATTGAAGTAAAGTTTAACCAATTACTGACATAGATAAAAGACAAATATTATTATAAAATACATAGATTTTTGTCTATATAAAATTTACTTATGTTATAATCCGATTAATCACCCACAATATAGAAGAGGTGCTTTAACCTGATTTCAATACCTAACGGGGGAGTATTTACGAAGTCTGGGGATGCGGTTGCGTCGACCCCGCCTACAGCATGAGAACAGTAATGATGATGTTCAGCAGGAGTGGGAAAAAACTGGCGCAGACCGTAGAAAAGGTTCGCAACCAGTATCCCGATGCTGAGGTTGAGGTCTGCGCTGAAGACGAGCATCGCGTGGGGTTTTGCACACCACTCCTGCTCTATTGGGACTATTCTCGCTGGTCACGCTTTTTGCCCACGCTCTGCAAATGTAGCAGCCGTTCTCGTTACCCCAAACGTCTTGATAACACCTTGGTGTAGTAAATCCCTAACCACGTTCATTGACGCCTTGGCAAACGTTCACCGCTCCCTATGGTCTGTCAGACTTTTTGAGCTGTCCACTCAAAACGCCACAGCTCAAAAAGTCCCTTCAGAAGCACTACAGCTCTGGACTGACTTACTCTGTTATGCAGCGTAATTGGATAAAGTCAAGCTAAGAGATCGCAGAGGCTAATTCTGCGAGTTGAGCCTGCTGATCTTGGGCAATACAGGTTTCCAAAATTAATTCTAGATCTCCCACCAGCACCTTTTCTAAGGGAAAATTTTGATTCAGGCGGTGATCTGTGGCGCGGTTGTCTTTGTAATTATAGGTACGAATCTTTTCTGATCTGGCTCCTGTGCCTACCTGCGATCGCCGCATTGAGGTGACGGAGGCTTGCTGTTCTTGCAGCTTGATTTCGTAGAGCTTGGCCCGCAGGATTTGCATGGCTCGTTCTTTGTTTTGGAGTTGCGATCGCTCTTCGGTGCAGAAAATCCGAATTCCCGTGGGTTTGTGGATTAAATCCACCGCCGTTTCCACTTTATTGACATTTTGGCCGCCAGCACCGCCGGAACGCGCCGTCGACATCTCAATATCTTTGGGATCAATTTCAACTTCTACCTCATCTACCTCTGGCATGACGGCCACTGTCGCCGTCGAGGTATGCACCCGCCCCGAAGCCTCCGTGGCGGGCACCCGCTGCACCCGATGCACCCCCGCTTCATACTTGAGCCTGCTGTAGACTTGCTCTCCTTGAATTTCGAGAATGGCTTCTTTAAATCCACCCATTTCTCCAGGGGTATCACTGAGCAGCTTCACTCGCCAGCGTTGGCTCTCGGCATACTTTGAGTAAATACGGACTAAATCCCCCGCCCAGATACTGGCTTCATCTCCGCCAGTACCAGCACGCACCTCTAGCATGATGTTTTTTTCATCATTGGGATCGCGAGGGAGCAAGAGCACCTTTAAGCGACTTTCCAGGTGATCTAAGTTCTGGGTCAGCTCCGCTGCTTCTAAAGCCGCCATTTCCTTAATTTCAGGATCTTCACGGCTATCCTTGGCCATCTGTTGCGTCTCTAACAACGCCTGTTGAGTAGTCTTCCAAGACTCAAAGGTGCTGACGGTTTCCTCTAAAGAGGCTCTAGATTTGGCAATCTCTTGAAACTCAGCGGGATTGGTAGCCACCTCTGGATCGGCAAGGCGACGGGTTAACTCATGAAAGGTCTGCTCCACCGATTTGAGTTTTTCTAGGAGATAGGCTTCGGCCATGGGTCCGCAAGAGAGGGTTAACAAGGACAAGAAAGAGAAGGTCAATGTCAATAGCGATAGCACCTAATCAAATAGACAACGCTACTTAGACCCTTGATTGCTCTTGCCTTGGGTCGCACCCTGGCTTTCGGTCATGCCGTATTTACGCATGAACCGCTCTACTCGACCTTCTGTATCAATAATCTTTTGGGTACCCGTAAAGAACGGGTGATTTCCAGACCAAACATCCACATGTAATTCTGGCTGGGTTGAACCCACGGTCATCACGACTTCACCATCACAATAGACCTTGGCCTCTGGGTACCACTTTGGGTGAATATCTGGCTTAGCCATCTGTATTTCTCCAATTCCATGACTTACGAATGCTGTATTTATATCCTATCCAAACCGTCGAAGGAATGCTCAGTGGCGCATTAACGCTTAGAGTATTGCGGAGCCTTGCGCGCCTTGCGTAACCCATATTTCCGGCGCTCTTTGGCTCTTGGATCACGGGTAAGGTATCCTTCCAGCTTCAGGGGTTTGCGGTTCTCAGGATCGAGTTGGCATAAGGCGCGAGCCACTCCCAAGCGGATGGCATCGGCTTGTCCAGTCAGACCTCCCCCATGGGCATTAACGAGGATGTCATAGTCATTTTCTAAGCCTAAAGATTCTAGCGGGGCTTTAGCATTGGCCAGATAGGTGGGATTAAATTGCAAATACTCCTCACCAACTTTGCCATTAATCTTGACCTCGCCAGAGCCAGGGACTAATCGCACCCGCACGATCGCAGACTTGCGTCGGCCTGTACCCCGGTAACTGACTTGATTCGATGGATCGGTTGCTTGCATTATGATTGAGCTCCTGGAATGGTCTGAATAGATAAAACTTCAGGATTTTGGGCAGAATGGGGGTGATCCGGGCCAGCATAAACCTTGAGCTTCCGGAAGAGCTGACGACCCAAGACATTTTTAGGAAGCATGCCCTTGACGGCTTTTTCAATAATGCGCTCCGGCAGACGCCCTTGTAAATGGTTGAAGGTTTCCGTTTTCATGCCACCGGGTCGACCAGAATGGCGGCGATAGAGCTTTTGTTCACCCTTATTGCCTGTCACAGCTACCTTGTCAGCATTGACGACAATCACAAAATCCCCAGTGTCCATAAATGGGGTGTAGATAGGCTTATTTTTACCGCGCAGAATCATGGCGATCTGGGTAGCCAGACGCCCTAACCGCTGATTTTTGGCATCAATGACGTACCACTTTTTGTCTATGGTGGTAAAGGCGGGTAAGTAGGTTTTTTCCATGGGAGGTCTCTCGTTCAAACAAAGGAGGGGCAATATGGGCTTAAGAGGCTGAATTCCAGCAGTATTCAGGGGGCAGATTTGACATCATTAGGTGCGGGAAGGTATCAAACCAAATTTCTGGCGGTATCGGAAAGTCTGGATAGCCTACTCGCAGCAAGCAAAGCCCTTTAGCTGGAGCTGAGTACTTGACTTGATCGCGCTGTTCGGTTTGCCAGAGTTCTGTGAAGTTATCGGGCGATCGCAACCCCCGTCCCACCTGCACCAGCAGACCCACCAGCAACCGCATCATCCCATACAGGAAGCCACTGGCTTGTACCTCGATTTGGATCAAGGATCCTAGGCCTTTGGCCCCGCATGGAGCCATGCGTACACAGGTGGCTTCATGGACCTCTACCCAGGAATGGGGTCGGCTGGATCCGGCTCGCTGGAAGGCGGCCAAATGATGACGACCGATTAAGGGATTCAGGGCCGCTTGCATACGCTGCTCATCTAGAGGTTGATAATAATAATGCCAGCTATAGGGGCGCAAGAATAGGTTGGGACAAGGATCAGTAAATAACGTGTACCGATACCGCCGCCATGTCGCCGAAAACCGAGCATGCCAAGTGGCAGGAACCGCTGCTGAGCCGCGAATCAAAATATCTTCAGGGAGGCGTGCATTCAAAATACTGACCCAGCGATGAGCCGGAATCGGTGAAACCACATCAAAATGGGCTACCTGAGCCGCCGCATGTACCCCCGCATCCGTTCTGCCAGCACCATGCAAAGTAACAGGGTGCCGGACAATTTTGGCCAAGGTATCTTCAATCTCAGCTTGGACGCTTCGGTGTTGGGGTTGCCGCTGCCAACCATGGAAATCGGTACCCAGGTACTGAATAACCAGGGCAACTCTTTGAGACGTCATAGATGGCAACGTGGACATAGAAGATGGGCTGCTCTCAGCTAAATGGCCTAAGTAAGTTCGATAATCGCCATCTCAGCATTGTCACCGCGTCGCCGCACGGTTCGGATGATCCGGGTATATCCCCCCTCGCGATCGCCATAGCGTTCTGACACTTGTTCAAATAGGGAATGAACCAACTGCTTATCGTAGAGATAGCCGATGGCCTGACGTCGAGACGCCAAAGACCCCTCTTTTGCCAAGGTGATCATCTTATCAACTTGCGATCTCACCGCTCGCGCCCTTGCTTTGGTCGTTGTAATTCGACCATGGCGAATGAGTTGGGTCGATAAAGCCCTGAGGAGCGCTTTACGCTGATCGGCAGGTTTGCCTAACTTATGAACTCGACAACGATGACGCATGGATCCTAACCTTAACTTTTAGACTTCTCAGTAGGCATAGTGATGCCCAGATGATCTTGGAGAGCAGCAATCACCTCATCGGCTGACTTTGCCCCAAAATTCTTGATTTCCAAGAGATCTTCTTGGGAATACTCCAGAAGATCGGCAACACTATTAATTTGAGCTCGCTTCAAACAGTTGTATGCCCTCACAGAAAGGTTGAGACCTTCAATCGGAATTTGGTTGGTCTCATCTTCTTCTTCCGTTTCCACATCCTCAACAATACTAAAGGTCGCATCCTTGAGGGGATTAAACAAATCAACCAAAATCATTGCTGCTTGGCTGAGTGCTTCTTGCGGTGTGAGATTACCATTGGTCCATAAATCCAGAATGAGCCGATCCTTTTCTAAGGCACCACCCACCCTAGCATCTTCAACTTCGTAGTGAACCCGACGCACGGGCATGAACACGGCATCAATTTCCAAAAAATCAAGGGCAGCGACTTCATCCCTGGCCTTATCTACTGTGTGGTAGCCTTTACCCTGCTCGATTCTAAATTCCATCTCCAGGGTGGCATCCGCAGAGAGGGTAGCAATGTACTGAGTGGGGTTAACAATCTCCACCTCAGCAGAGAGTTCAAAGTCATCGGTCGTGATTGTTGCCGGTCCTTGCACAAATAACCGCCCAATTTGAGGGTCATTGGTATGGCTTCTGAGGACGACCTGCTTCATATTGAGCAAAATATCCAGGACATCTTCACGCACCCCAGGAATCGTTGCAAATTCGTGGTTCACCCCCGCAATGCGAACTGCAGTTACCGCCGTTCCTCGCAAATTTGACAACAGCACCCGTCGCAGGGCATTCCCCACGGTGATCCCTTGACCGCGATCTAAGGGTTCTAGAATAAACCTGCTATACTGGCTAAAATCCTCTTCAACCGTAGTTTCAAGACATTCAACCTGAAATTGCGCCACAAAAATCCCTCCCTTGTTGCTGTGCTTGAAGTGTAGATTGGGTTCTTAACAAAACCCTTGGCCTATGTAAAGAAATCCTCTGTTGTTAGCCTTAGGCTTGCACCTGCAAACGACAGTGCAATTGTGAGATTAGAAAAGCTGAGGAGGACAACTCTCAGCTCTTCATTCAGTTCCCATTCAGACCTGGATGGCTGATCACCCTGTTCTGGAGAGTTAATAAAACCAGCAGGGCTGATGGAGCAGTCGATCTAAACCCGACGTCGTTTGGGAGGACGACAACCGTTATGAGGGATAGGTGTCACATCTCGGATTAACGTAATTTCCAGCCCTGCGCCTTGTAAAGCTCGGATCGCTGTTTCTCGGCCAGCCCCCGGACCACTCACCATCACTTCTATTTGACGCATCCCTTGATCCATTGCCCGTCGAGCCGCGCTCTCCGAAGCGGTTTGGGCTGCAAAAGGCGTACCTTTTTTTGCCCCTTTGAACCCACTAGACCCCGCAGAGGCCCAAGACACGACATCTCCACTCGCATCACTAATAGTGACAATGGTGTTGTTAAACGTAGACTGGATGTGAGCAACCCCATTGGGAATGTGTTTCTTCTGTTTCCGCCCACCAGAGCGTTTTGATGATTGTTGCGCCATACTTGATAATCTTTTGAACCCACTGAATCAGGAATAAAAATTTACAGGACTATTTCTTGCTAGGAGCTTTCTTTTTACCCGCAACGGTTTGTCTGATGCCTCTACGGGTGCGGCTATTGGTACGAGTTCGCTGCCCTCGCACAGGCAACCCTGCCCGATGTCGCCGCCCTCGGTAAGAGCCAATATCCATGAGTCTCTTGACATTCATGGATTCCCATCGCCGCAGATCACCTTCTACTTGATAACTAGCAACGGCGTTACGTAAAGCCGCAACATCTGTGTCGCTGAGATCTCTGACGCGGGTATCAGGATTAACTCCTGTTGCGGCCAAGATTTCGTGGGATCTTGTTAAACCAATTCCAAAAATATAGGTCAGACCAATCTCGATCCGTTTGTCACGAGGTAGGTCAACTCCGGCAATCCGTGCCACGCTTTTGTTACTCCCTAGGCTGTCTCTGTTTGATCAATAATAGTTGTGGCTACAAGCAATTTGCGTTGAGAGGCCACTAATGTAGATAAATGGCAAATTGCTAGCCTTGACGTTGCTTATGCTTAGGATTTGAGCAAATCACCATCACGCGGCCACGCCGCCGAATGACGCGGCATTTATCACACATTCTCCGAACGGATGAGCGAACTTTCATACGAGGTTAAAGCACTACAAAACTATTATCATATCACTTCTATCAAATTCACCCAAGTTAAATTTGATAAATTATAAATGGTGTAAATCCTCGTCATAGTCTTCTTCATTCTTAACTAGAAGTGATTACTGATAATTGCCTATAGCGCCTCAGCTCTTGAAAGTAATATCCCTAAAGAGTTTTTGGTACTGCTCTTCGTCGAATTCACGTTTTCAGCCAACATTTCTAAAAATATTTAGTGACCCGAACTCGCGTCCCTAAAATGCAAGGATGCCCTCCATTAGTTAAGGGAGGCTTGTTGCAAACAGTCTCCCTCACCCCTTCGGATCCGCTTTGACTACCAATAAGACGCTGCCTATTTGTGTTTGCCCAGCCATTTTGCTGCGATCGCACCAAAAATAGCCCCCACAATCGGGTTGCTCAAAAACTTGACAATACCGGGCTGATCTGCCATCACTTCTTGGAAAATATCAGGATGACTGTGATAGACAAAGCTAGAGAGCTTGCTGACATCCTCAGCCGTCATTTTATTGGGATTATGCGAAGATAAGCCCAATTGTTGCTCTAAGCTTTGAGCTGTTAATCCGCGCTCCTGGAGAGCCTTAAAAAACGCCCGCGCCACATCATCGCGTTCATTGGGCTGAATTTGAGCAATGGCTTTGCTCAATTCGGGTTCCATTTGACTGGTGGGAATGCGATCGGGATGGAAGGATCGTCCAAACAACTGACGTCGTTCCTCCTTAGAAGAACGCTCCGCAAAATCATCGAAGGTCTGATAGCGTTTGGTCAGATCATCCTCCGCTTCTCCGAGGTCTTCTGTATTCCCCTCGGCTAACTCATCCATAATTTGTTTTTTGTACTCATCACTAGTAGCCACAGTTTTCCTCCTGCTTGATGAACAATATCAATTCTTTAGCGAGGATTAACCCCTAACTTCAATCATTAGCGGGCAGATCACTCATATTTCACTTGCTGAGATTGGGTATCATAATTGGCCGTCAAGATCAGCTTCTTATCCGGTGCATACATCAACACCGTCAGATCTTGATTGGGGAAGTTACGTCGAAAGCCCTGAACTAGAGAGCGAGCCAAGGGTTTGACATCTGTAGGTACAACGATATTGGTAATGACCACGCCCAACTTATCATTGTCGCGGACATAGGCATCACTCACCAACTCCCCCGCCGTTTGCAGCACCCACTCGGCAAAGCCTTGTCCAGCGGGTGTATTCCCCTGCTGGAGCTGCTGATAAGTCACCTTGGGTCCTGCAGGGGGCAAGCTTTTAGAGCTAGAAGGGGCAATCCCAGTACAGGCTGAGGTGAACAACAGCACTCCGACTAGAACGATAACCAACAAGCGTTGAGAACTGCGCTTTAATAGGGTCACAACATTCTCCTGAAACAACCTAATCCTATTGGACCTCAATTTGCATCTCAACGGAGGATAAGATCAGAATTAATTAATCCACAATGGGTCCAGCCAACGGACAATAGTCCTTTCAAGCTGATTCAGCTCCCGATACAATTCTTGCTGGAACCATTGCCCCATCGCATCTAGGGGCGTAAAGGTGTCTCCAGGTTGCCAACGCCACTCTTGCCCTAGGGGTGTGAGATGGTTCCCAGCCAAGCGTTGTACCGAGATCATGCCAGGAAAACGCCGTTCCAAGAGTCCTGAGAGTCTCAAGGTTTGGTCGAGGGTGTCATTAGAAAATTTGACGAGCAAGTTTCTGGGGACTTGATACTGTTGTTGAACTAAACGATTGGTTTGCTCTGGGCTGGGCGAAAATTCGATCGGAACAACAGGTGTAATCCAGCCCGCCAAGGGAATGGCTTTTTCAATAGGTGAATTATTAAAAGAGATGAGAATATTGCCCGCACGCTTGACCTCAAACAAACTGCCAATTAACAAATGGAGTTTACAGCCCATACTATGACCCATCCCATAAATGGGTAAGAAGCGCTGGAGTTGAGCAGTTTGATGCAACCGACCTAGGGCTTGCTCAAATTGGTACAGAACGTTGTCTGCAATTTCAGCATGATCAATGGTGGTGATAAAAGGGGTAGTGATGACGGCATAGCCTTGGTCAGCTAACCCTTCTAATAATCGGCGGTAGGTCGCTTGGGGTGCCGTGGCGACAAAGGCACCGCCGAGAAAATGGATTAAGGCCACAGGTTGCGGGGGGATGAGGACAGAATTGCCTGCAATATCTTGCCAAATCATTCTGGATAGTCTTGAGGATGTAACTCTGAAGGATGGCGATCGCTACTCCAGGCCCACCACGCTTGACCACAATGGCATTCATAAAATTCCTGCCATTTGCGTTGATACTGTTCAGTAATCACAGGGGCTCGACGGTTGATCCAAACTTGCTGGGCTTCTGAACAACTGGCTTGGCAACTTGGACAGTGGAACTGGCGGGCATGGGTGGCTGAATTTATCCAAGCAGGTGGGTTCGGATCAAAAGCGTTCATAACGGTAATTGTAAAAGGTTCAAGACCAGATGTGGGGGAAGTACCCACAGAGCGGTGTGGGTAAGGGCTGGGGTGCCCAGATCAAGCCCACCCCTACCTATCTTTGAAGAGAGCCTGGAATCCTTTGTCCCTGGCCTTCTTGAAAAATGCTCTAGAAGCGGCTAAGTAACTGCTGATCGCTATAGAAAGGGTTGCCCAACAACAGGACTTTAGCTTAGCCTTCAATGCATTGATCTGCTGCCAAACCCTGAAAACAACCGTCCAGTTATCCTCGTAAACACTGCTCCCTACAAGGAAACCCAGCTCAAACGCCGCCCTGAATATTGAAGGCAGGTTGGGTGAGACGAACCTTGTAATTTCCCCCCGCTGGCACCGTTAACAGTTGAGCTTTGAAGGTAACGGACTGGCCTGCTGCTAGGGTTGAAGGGCTAGGAACTGCGCTGCCTGTTTGCACAAGCTTGCCATTGGCATCGAGAACCTCAAAATTGACGCCAGAGACCGTGACCGACTGCTGGTTACCATTCGTTAAAGTGCCTTGGACTTCCGAAGATCCATTCAACTTAATAATGGGGACTAAACGCAGGTTGCTGACCCTCAGATTTTTGCTGAGTTTTTTAGCTAACACTTGGGGATCGACATCACTCTCAGAAAGAGAAGGACTGGAGGGATCACCAGCATCCGTAGACTCAGTTTCTGGCGGCTTATTCAAATTCATGAGCTGATTCCAATAGTCTTGGAATTGAGCCTGTTCGGCGGTAGACCCACCAATTTGGATCACATCCCCAGCAGATTGAGTATGGCCAGGAAGAGCCACTACCCCTGTGGTAGACATTAAAACAGAACCAACCAGTAGGCGCACAACCCAGCGCCGAGAAGATGTTACCATCGTTTTACTCTCTCAACCAACGTCATAGACAAAGTACTCCGCATTCCTCCAGATTCTATCTAAGAGATATCCAGGCAGGAAATTTGTCTGGGGTTAGTATGCCCCATTTGAGGATGAACAGCGCACAGCCCCCTCAACCTCCGTACTGCCAAGGCGTATCCTTCAGCCACAGAGGTTGACCCTGACGATGCTGTTCGGCTGCAATCACCTCACCCATGAAAATCGAGTGATCGCCTTCTTCTAAACTGCCCTTGACCTGACATTCCACATATCCCAAGGCAGTGGTAATAATTGGACAGCCCGTCTGTTCCCCTAGATAAAAGTCAACCTCGCCAAATTTATCCCCCATCCGTTTTTGGGGCTTAAAAAAGGTTTCGGCTAGGTCTTTTTGACTCACTTCCAAGAAGCTAACGGCAAAAACCTGACTGGCTTTGATCATGGCATGGGAGCGAGAATCTTGACGAACCCCAATCACAATTAACGGCGGCTTAAAGGAGGCTTGCGTCATCCAACTCAAGGTGAAGCCATTCACTTCATCCCCCTCTTTGACACCACAAATATTGAGCGGATGGGGAATAGAGCGGAGCAACGTGCGTTTCGCGGTTTCATCTAACACGGTTGCGTTATCCTTCGTACATCACACAGACTACGTATTCACTTTAGCAAGGGATGTCGGATCATTGATGAGGGAGGGACTGCATTGCTATCTTGACCATGACGGGGAAATGAGGCTGCATGGTAGATCAAGGGCTATCAACGACCCAGGTTACCCCCCTCACCCCTGGAGACCTGCATATCTGGCGGCTCTCTCTCAATCTGGTGACTGGCACTAATCAGGATTTATGGTCTCTGCTTTCTGATGTTGAACAACAGCGTGCTCAGCGCTTTGTCCAGCTTCGTGATCAAGTAAAATTTGTGCAAGTGCGAGGAATCTTACGAGTGCTGTTAGGTCAGTATCTGGGCATTGCAGGCTCAGCCCTTGCGTTTGACTATGGGGAGTATGGCAAACCACAATTGACTGACTCTTGTAACCCTTTAAGGGTGGAGTTTAATGTCTCCCATTCCCATGAATTGGCCGTGATTGCGGTTAGCTTGGCGATCGCAGTCGGAATTGATGTTGAGCATATCAATGACCAAGTACACTATCAAAACATCAGCCAGCGTTTTTTTGCTGACCAAGAACATCAAATCTTGCTACAGCAACCCCCCTCACAACAGCGCCAAACTTTTTTCCAATTATGGACCTGCAAAGAAGCTTGTATTAAAGCAGTAGGGGGCAGTATTGCCCATGCTTTAGATCGAGTCGTTGTGGCCGAGAGTATTAAGCAACCCTTGATCAGGGTGGATATGATGGATCAAAGGGGTAACCCTCAACCGTTGTCTGTGCAAACCCTCAACTTGGGGGAGAATTACCGGGGAGCCGTTGCCACCCCTCAACGCTTCTCTCACCTCTACACTTGGGAGTGGAACCCTAGCGCATTGAAGCCCTAGGCTCTATGAGCCTCCGTTTATGGTCGAGGGTCATTCACGATTTGGAGTTGCTGACAACCCTATATAAAGATATTTTAAATAATATGTTACAGTTTTTAATATAATCCCATAAAATAAAGCTTGGAAAGCCAATATTTTAACGCCCTAAAGCTTTACAGAACGTAATCTCCTTGACTGTTAGGGATACTCAGATGCGGTATCCTGCCTGTGACTGTTAGAAAGGGGTTGGAATATTGAGTCATCCAGTATAGTCTTGGCATGATTATAAATCACCCCTGACGATTAGCTTCTGAACCTCCTTGACAAACTTTGAGAATGCCCCATGAGAACCAAAGAAGTAGCCAAAGATTCTGTGCGCTCCTACTTGCGAGAAATCGGTCGTGTGCCTTTGTTGACCCATGAGCAAGAGGTAACCTTTGGTAAGCAGGTTCAATATCTGATCAAGCTGCAAAAGATCCACGACACCCTTGCTGAGCGGCTAGAACGCCAACCAAATGATGCAGAATGGTCAGCAGCAGCCAGAATTTCTGAAGCTGACCTGCATCAGGCTCTGGTAAAAGGTGAAGTGGCAAAACGCAAGATGGTAGAAGCGAATTTGCGTTTGGTGGTCTCGGTGGCCAAGAAATATATCAAGCGAAATGTTGACCTTTTGGACTTAATCCAAGAAGGAACCATTGGCATGCAGCGTGGGGTTGAAAAGTTTGATCCCACCAAAGGTTATCGATTTTCCACCTATGCTTACTGGTGGATTCGGCAAGCCATTACTCGGGCGATCGCAGAAAAAGGCCGCACCATCCGTCTGCCCATCCACATTACCGAAAAACTCAACAAAATTAAAAAGACACAGCGGCAGTTGTCCCAAGAGTTTGGCCGAGCGGCAACGGTGAATGAATTAGCGGTGGAGTTAGACCTGACCACTAAACAGGTGCGCGAGTATCTAGAGCGATCGCGCCAGCCTTTGTCCCTAGATGTGCGCGTGGGGGACAATCAAGATACCGAACTAGGAGAACTCATCGAAGATCCCTCAGAGTCCCCAGAAAGCTTCACTTTACAGGCTTCTCTCAAGGGCGATTTAGAGCGCTTAATGGCCGATTTGACCGATCAACAACAGAAAGTGTTAACCCTGCGTTTTGGTCTAGAGGATGGGCAACCCCTAACCCTGGCTAAAATTGGCGATCGCCTCAATATTAGTCGTGAGCGGGTTCGCCAGATTGAACGCGAAGCCCTGAGTAAATTACGTAAGCGAAAGGCTGATATTTCTGAATATCTAGCCAGTTAGGAAGGTGAATTGAATAAGCCGCCGTGTATGCATAAAAATGACATGAGTCTAGATTCTAGAAGGAAAATCATCTTGCATTGCTCGAATCTGGGCAGACCCACCCCGCTCTGCGGGCACCCCTCCTGGGAGGGGATTGGGGGTTTCTGTAGGTTTCAAAGATGATTGCAACCTATTCGCTACATCTATCTTGATTATCCCCTCTTGGGAGGGGTAGGGGTGGGTTTGCCTAGAATGACGCTATAGTTGACCAAATTATGTTTTAGTCCCCTCGCGGGGAATAGGGTTTGAAACGTCAAATCAATTAAAGAGATCGCAGCCAATCACTCAAATCCGAGGGTTGAGAGAAATCAAGTAACACTTCCCCCAGTTTCTCCAACTGGTTTAACGAAAGATTACGGATTTGAGCTTCTATATCTGGGGCAATCACACCAAAGCGTCGCGTGATCAATCTAAGGGCAAAGGCTAACTCACCCTCCTGTCTACCCTCCTGTCTACCCTCTTGCCTGCCTTCTTGTCTGCCTTCTTGTCTGCCTTCTTGTCTACCCTCTTGCATCCCTCGCTCAAAACCAAACCGTTCAGCATTGGTCACATACGTCACTTTTTTCTCCTCCTCAAACGCTTGAAGTTCCTGCCAAAACTCACGCTCCATTGCCCTTGGTAAAACCAATACCCAATCAATAAATCGATATAAATCTAAAACCGCTTGTCGCTGATACCCTTTCTCGTACAACCCTCTGGTTAATCTCAATTTCCAAGCTTTGCGTTGCTCAATATTGCGTTTAGTCTCAATCACCTTCAGATGAGCCATCACCACCGTGGCAAAGGGATTGTCACTCAATTCTAATTCATCCATCTGATCTCGCCAATCCAGCAACTTCACCATCCCAAACCTAAAATTGAGGGAGGTATCGGGGTAATCCGCTGTATAGCCACTGGGTCGCCAGGATAGACTCTCATCACACAGAATCGCCAAACTGATCGGCACTTGCCGAAATTGGTCGAAAATTCTGATGCTATAAGTGAACATCCTCTCTGCAAACTCAGCCTCAGACTGACTTTGTACCTCCACATGCAGCAATAGCCAGCGTTGTTTGCCATCTTTGAGCCAAACCTTGACTAATTGATCGGCATATCGACGACCGACTTGAGCTTCCCGTGAGATTGCCTGGAACTCTTTGTCCAAGAACTCATAGGGTCGCTGCCAATCAATCAAAGCAGCCGTGTTTGGGAAGAAAAACTGCATGGCTTGGGGGAAATAAGCCCGCAAAACGTCCTTCCATGGGCTGTCTAAGTCTGTTTTAGGCAAATTCATGGAGGTCTCAGTGAAAAGTGATTGCCTGCGGGAGAGGAAAGCTGAATGCTTTGATTGTAAGGGTAAGAGACAACGAATGTTACAACAATGATTGATTTTGTTTCAGTCCCCTCGCGGGGAATAGGGTTTGAAAGTATTAGAGTTTAATCAGCCTTACCAAAACTTAAAGGTTTCAGTCCCCTCGCGGGGAAGTAGGGTTTGAAAGACAACCCTTAAATAAGCCAGCAC
>JAAUOM010000188.1 GCA_012034865.1 Acaryochloris sp. CRU_2_0
GACACTCTCAAAAACTACACCCTGACACACCCGAGAGACATGAGGAAACAAGCGATGCTCAATGGGATTGTATTTGGAGGTGTAGGGTGGATAGTGAGCGATGCGAATTTCAATGCCTAACTCGTTGGCCAATGTCTGTAAATCCTGCTTGAAGATGTAATAGCGTGAGCTATTGCTGCCGCCACCATCGCATAACAGCAAAATCGAGTTAGCCAGAGGATAACGACTTTTGCCATAGGTGTCTCACCAATAGCGATGCTCACTCTCTCCGGTTGCCAGGGTCTTCACTGCTTTGCGCTTACGAAAATTGTGTTTCTCTAACAATTGGTCTACCACGCTCACACTCACTGCAATTCCCTCGTCTTTGAGCAGTTCAGCAATCTCGTGACGCTTTAGATTCGTCCACTTGACGCGTTCATCCATCGGTGAACCTGCTGTATGGTGCTCCAAAACTCTCAAAAATGCTGCATCCAAATCCGCAATCGTCTCAAACGCTGATTTGCGACCCCCTCCAGGTCGCCGAATTCGTTGCTGTTGAAGGGCTGTTACCTCTTCAAACTCTTTGCCTGAAGGTGTTAACCGTGAGCCTCAATAAACTCGTTGAGATCTTCAATTGTCCGGGTTAACTCAGCCTCTGTGGTCAGGCGAATGCGATCATCCCGAACGGTGATCAAAACTTTAGCTGCAAAGGGACTCGGCCAAATATTGGGGTTGCAAAAGCATTCCAAGAAAACATCCCCCGTATATTGATACTCCATAGAGGGTTGGGGCTGGGTTTTGCCTCCAGGGGTCTTATTGGCCACTGCTTTTAAGCTTTGCATTAAGGTTGAAATCTCAGCTTGAAAGTCTTGGGCTGCTGCAGGGGTAAAACTAAAGGTGACAGACCCTTCCACTAGATTGAGTTTCAGTTGGGCAGAAGACATAAAGAGAACCACTCATCAAAATTGCTTTGCTCTTCATATAGTACCTGGGTATCAGTGGCATATCACTGGATAGAAATTGTGGCGAAATCTCCAGCTCAATCCTGGGAGCAGAGTGTTGGCGAACATTCTGGCATGATCGATCGCAAAGGATGAGAGGGGGAGCGGGAACATCTCCAGAGAAGACCGCATCAGGACAATGAGTACACAAAAATCAAGATGAACGAGTCAAAAATCAATTCAAATACTAACTGAAAGAGCACTTTGTTCGATTGAAGACTTCATGAATCAGTGCTGATTGTCTACTTTTGTTAAAGACTGTATGATGTGAAGTTTGAAAACGCTTGGTTCTTGAGTGTTTTGTTTCAACGATTTCTGCTTGAAGGAGAAGTTTATATGGTTCGTTCCGTTCGAACGATATCGGTTACCCTTACTGCTGCGAGTGTCTTGAGTGCTTGGTTATCTCTGCCGCAAGAAACTAGGGCTCAATCTATTCCTACAACTCAGGTTAAAACAGCGGCTGCAAAGTATACTTACAACCCGCAATTGGTTCGTTTGTATACCAATGTATGCACAAAAAAGATGCGAGAAGTGCAAGGGAAAACCTCTGATCAAGCCGCAGAGATTTGTCAGTGTTCAATTACAAAAATGCAACACCAGCATTCGCAAATGCAAGCAATCCAAATCTTAACGAAGGCTCAAGCCAGCATTAAAAACGATCCCAAGGCCATGCCTTCGGAATTATCTCCGTTCTTTACCCCTTGTATCTCCATACAAGGATAACAAAGCCTATGCCCTCAAAGAAGTTCGAGTGGTTACTAGGCGAAGATCATTTTGGATCTGTTGGTGATCTGCATCCTAAGCTTGCGATCTCGCTTAAATTACTGCCATGACCAGCGAGTTTCATCCAGTCGATAGCCCAGATCCGTTTATACCTGAACCTGATCAGATCGCAACAACCATTGCTGATCTGCGTTGCGACTATCGTTTGCAAGCCTTATTAGAAAACGAGGTTGATGCCGATCCCATCCGGCAATTTCAGTCTTGGTTTGGGCAAGCCTTGAAAGCAGCTTTACCTGAGCCTAACGCCATGACCTTAGCGACGGTCAGTGCTGAGGGAAAGCCTTCGGCTCGCATTGTGCTATTAAAAGGAGTGGATCAACGCGGTTTCGTGTTTTATACGAACTATCTCAGCCGCAAAGGTCAGGAATTGACGCAAACCCCTTGGGCAACCTTAGTGTTTTGGTGGGCAGAATTGGAGCGACAAGTGCGGATTGAAGGTCAAGTGACCCAGGTTTCCGCTCTAGAAGCGAATGAGTACTTTGAGAGTCGTCCGCGAGGTAGCCAATTGGGTGCTTGGGTGTCACAGCAGAGTCAGGTGATTGGAGATCGCACCCTCCTCGAACAACGTCTCCAAAGCTTAGAGCAGCACTATCATGGTCAATCCATTCCCCGCCCTCCGCACTGGGGAGGGTACCGACTCCAACCGCATCTGATCGAATTTTGGCAAGGTCGTCCGAATCGTCTCCATGATCGGCTCTGCTATCGGCAAACGGAGGCAGGATGGATTCTAGAGCGATTATCACCCTAGAGAATGTATGACAACATATCAGGTACAACAAGTCAGGCAAGTCGCCTAACCATGAGTGGAATCATAGAGATATATCCCACATTCAGTAGGTGAGCAGCAAGATGGAATAATTTTGAAGCAGTGTTATGACTATCAGCGGTAGAACGATTGAGGTATAGTTTGTACTGCGGGTCAAAGGTTCGTACCGGAGAATAACCATGCCAGTTGCTGTTGGAATGATTGAAACCTATGGATATCCTGCTGTACTGGCAGCAGCCGATGCCATGGTCAAAGCAGGTCGAGTTGCCCTGATGGGCTATGAGAGTTGTGCTAGTGGCCGCTATGTCGTTTCCATTCGTGGACCTGTAGCAGAGGTGAAGCGAGCCATGGAGGCGGGCATTGCTGCTGTTGACAATATGCCGGGGTCGGCCAAAGTTGAATCCCACTATATTGTGCCGAATCCCCCGGAAAATATCGAAGCGATCTTGCCGATTGATTATACAGAAAAATCTGAACCTTTTCGGGTTTGAGCGAGTGTTGCGAAGCCTTCGCTAACTTGATTACTACACTATTGTTTTGTTTTTGAGGAAAATAGGAATGCCACAGGCAGTTGGGTCACTGGAAACAAAAGGGTTTCCCCCCGTATTGGCAGCAGCCGATGCTATGGTTAAAGCAGGGCGAGTGACTTTAGTGGGTTATATTCGGGCTGGCAGTGCCCGATTCACAATCAATATCCGTGGGGATGTGTCTGAGGTCAAAATGGCAATGGATGCCGGGGTAGCCGCCGCTGAGAATACCCCTGGGGGAGTGTTAGAAACTTGGGTGATTATTCCACGACCCCACGAGAATGTGGAAGCAGTCATGGATATTGAATACGGGGAAGAGGTGGAAGAATTTCGCCGTGCAGTGGAGGGATTGGCCTAATGTTTGCAGTGAGGAGCTTGATCTCATAAACCTTGATATTGATAGTAGGACTTAACAAGGGGATTACTGGCTGAGAAGCGATCATTTGCGATCGCAGTTGCAATGAGTTTGAGGCGCGGCGGGGCGATCGCGGGCTTTGGGGTGAGGGTGTAATCTTTACGCACTAAGCGTCCGCAGCCAACTCACTAAATCATCAGGTTCTGAAAAATCCAACAGTGCTTCACCAAGGGATTCGAGTTGTTTGAGAGAGAGGGATTGGACTTGTGATCTCACTTCTGGGGACACGTCACCGATACGACGGGTCAGTTGGCGGAGGATCAGCGATCGAGCTTCTTGCTCAGCCCCCCGCTCTATACCCTGCTCTATACCCTGTTCCATCCAACTCGTTACAATCTGCATAACACCCACCTGCTCACTTTCCTCCAGTTTACCAATCTCAGCTTGAAACATCCCTTCCTCTCGAACATTCAGTCGCAAATACGTGTCCACAAACCCTGAAATCAACTGTACCCTTGCTAGGTCAAGCCTCAATGTAGCCAGCAATCGCAAACACTCTGCCTTCACCCGTGGGCGATCATTTGGAGCAATCTGCATCTTTGCCATCAGTGCTGCTGCCACTGGATTCGACTGACTTAAATAATCTCGCCAATGCAGACGATTCAGTTGAATGGGAGTAAAATTAAACTCTAAAACCTTCAAGCCCGCAAACTCTACACAATGCGTACAAGGTTCTTCCCTAAATGGCTCATCGAAGGAGAACACCACAATCGGATAGATCCGATGTCCGTATTTCTGGTACAGTCTCGCAAAATAGAAAAACATCCGCTGAGCGAAATCAGCCTCAGAAGACGATTGTGCCTCTACATGAATCAAAATGACAGCATCTTGTCCTAAAATTTTAACCTCAGCCAATAGATCGATGATTTTCTTCTCACCCGTAGTCAAGTCCGCAAAATACTCTTGCGGTAAAAATCTCACCGAATCTCGTTCAATTTGGCAGGCAACCTGAGGCAGAAATAAGTCCAAAAAATCCACGAAAAAGGTTGAGAGCAATTCCTTGAACAGGCGATCGTGATCGGTCATAGCGTCAAGGTAAAACGTGAAATCATTCTAAATCGTATCGGAATTGAAGGACAAGGAGATTGCCTTGGACGATCGCGGGTTTTGGGGTGAGGGTGAGCTGGCTACGCACCAAGAGTCCGCAGCCAGCTCAGCAAATCATCAGGTTCCAAGAAATCAAGCAGTGCCTCACCAAGGGCTTCGAGTTGTTCGAGGGAGAGGGATTGGACTTGAGACTGCACCTCTGGGGAAATGTCACCAATGCGACGGGTGAGGAGGCGGAGGATGAGCGATTGTTCGCCTTTAAGAGCGCCAGTCTGTTCGCCTTCCTGACGGCCTTCTTGCAGAAATTCTTCTCTCCACTCTTGATAAATAACTGACTGCTGCATGATCTCTCTCCTGAGAACCTGATTGATAAAGTCCCTCTCTAATGTTAACCCAGCCAGAATCCCGGTTGAGGCCGCAACATTACTCTGCACTCGCAGCTCTGGAATAGCCTCAACTCGTGACGCAACTTGACGTAGCGTTTGAGCCTTATCTGAGGTTTGAGTTAATACCGCCAGGGGTAATAAACCTGTGGATTCTAGAAAAGATTGAGTGGGCTGCTCCCAGAGGCGTATCACCTCAAATTCATGTCTGAGCCCTTGAACCTCAAAAGTAGTCTGATAAAAGAGATCAGAGTTTGTGAGCTTCAGATATTTGTGGGCTTCAGATATATGACAATCTGTCTCACCTGTTTATTGGGAAAGCGCCGATGCAGCCTTAATCGGTAGTCTGCCATTCGAAAAGGCATTGTGGGATCTGGTTCCGTTTGAAACTCGATTTGCAGGATCAACTCACAAGAAGAGAACAAAATCAATGAGTCTGCCTGTATTGGTTCCAACGAGAGTTCAGTGGGGCTAAGTTTAGTCAGGGTGATGGGTTCACCGAGCAACCAGGTGGCAAAATCAGCAGGAAAGCTCTCAGCGAGGAACTTGCAGGTGGGGTCAAACATGAGGGGATTGTAGCAGAATCCCTGATGCGGTGTGATGGCATGGGGGAACCTGAGCTATTCTATGTGATGTCTAGGGAGTAACTGCTTTCAAGGAGGGGTGGGACAATGGCTTTGTCATAACCTGCAAGGGCTTGGGGGTATTGCTTTAAGGCATGGAAGGACCTAAAGTTGCTGTAGAAGTTGGATCGCTTTTTGATAGTCCTCTGGTCTATTCTGCTGCTGGAAAAGCTGAGCTGCTGTCTGTAGATCTTGTTTAGCTTGGGCTGTGTTGCCCATCAATGCGTAGGTATTCCCCCGGTTACCATAGGCTTCTGCATACTTAGGATTGAGGGCAATGGCTTTGGTGTAATCTGCAAGGGCTTGGGGTATTGCTTTAAGTTATTGTAGGTAACGCCCCCGGTTGAAGTAGGCTTCTGCATACTTAGGATTG
>JAAUOM010000068.1 GCA_012034865.1 Acaryochloris sp. CRU_2_0
TTGCGAATTCTTGCCCAGTCTGTGATTTTGTGTCTTGCCCCTTGCTGGTAATGGGTAATTGCTTGAACGTCTCCAGTTTCCGCTTTCCGTTGAATCCACAGGTCTAGAGTATTTCGACTAATGCCAAACATTCGGCACACGTTTATTTTGCGTTCTCCTCGTGCAAGCGCAGCCAGGGCTTTGCGCTGGAGGTCATAGCTGTAGGAACCTGCCTTAGAGATTCTTTGAGATATTTCTTGCTCAATTCTATAACGTCTCAGCACATATTCGTAGCGCTATATATGGATAAAGAGCAGATAACCCATTAGCGATAATAGGACAGCAAAAACTGCTCTGTCCCTTGGGTATCATTGGGTTTGGCAAATAGATAGCCTTGGGCAAACTCGCAGTTCATACGGGTGAGTTCCTCCGCTTGTTGGGCAGATTCGACCCCTTCGGCGACGACATCCATGTGTAGATTGTGGGCTAGGGTAACAATCGTTTTAACAATTTCAAACCCATTTTCAGAATCCATGTGCGCGACAAAGGAGCGATCAATCTTTAAAGTATCTACTGGGAAAGCATTTAAGTAGTTGAGGGAAGAATAACCTGTGCCAAAATCGTCAATCCCCAGTTTGATCCCCAGGTTTTTGAGGGCGTCAAGTTTATCGCCGACATCGGAGGCATGATCCATGAGGACGCCTTCGGTAATTTCTAGTTTTAAGTTGGCAAAGGGTAAGTTCGATTCTTTGAGGATCTTATGGATTTTACTGACAAAGTTAGGCTGGGAAAATTGACGACTGGAAATATTGACATTCAGTTGTAAATTAGCGGCGATACTGTGCTGCTGCCAACGATGCATCTGCCGACAGGCTGCGGTTAAGACCCACCACCCCAACGGAATGATTAAGCCTGCCTCTTCTGCCATCGGCACAAATTTTGAGGGTAGGATCAACCCTTGTTCAGGATGCTGCCACCGCACTAAAGCTTCTAATGCCACCAGATTGTGGTTGTCTAAGGAGACAATGGGTTGATAAAAGAGCTGAAATTCTTGGCGTTCTATGGCGCGCCGCAGATCATTTTCAAGTTGAGACAGCGCCAATACTTGGGAGCGCATACTGCTACTAAAAATCTCGTAGCGATTTTTCCCGAGATTTTTAGCCCGATACATGGCGGTATCCGCATCTCTTAACAGTTCTTCTGGATGTTGATACTCAGGACTACTCAGGGCAATGCCAATACTAGTGCCTGTAAAAATCTCATGACCCTCAATCGAAAATCCGAGTTTGAGCTGTTTTTGAATTCGCTCAGCCGTGAGCAGAACATGATCAAGTGTTTGCATCGTATTGAGCAAAATCACAAATTCATCTCCTCCCAAGCGCGCCACGGTATCTTCCTCCCGCAAGCACTCTTGCAAGCGATGGGCAACTTCAATCAGCAAGCGATCGCCAATCATATGACCGAGGCTGTCGTTAATCATTTTGAACCGATCTAAGTCCAAAAATAGAATGGCAAATTGGTCTTGGGGGTGGCGTTGATTTTGTTTAATCGCTTGGGCAAGGCGATCGATAAATAAAACTCGATTGGGTAAACGGGTCAAAGCATCATGGAGGGCATCATGAACCAATTGTTCACGGGCTAGATAATATTCAGTGATATCGGTCTGGGATCCGGCCATCCGGTAAGGTTGATCTGCTGAATCGCGCAGGGCTAATCCCCGACTGCGAAACCATCGATATTCTCCATTTTTATGTAATAGGCGAAATTCACTCTGAAAGTGAGCGGTTTCATGATTGAGATGTAAAAACAGCTCTTGCTGGAGGCGATCGCGATCATTAGGATGAATCCGATCAAACCATTCCTCACAGCGATCGCCAATTTCATCATCTTGATACCCAATCATGGATTTCCAGCGCGGCGAATAATAGACTTGATTAGAGTGCAAATGCCAATCCCAGAGGCCATCGTTGGCTCCTCTTGCCGCCGCTGCATAGCGTTCTTCACTTTCTCTGAGAATTTTTTCGGCATGTTTGCGTTGGGTAATATCCACCAAATAACTGCGAATGACTTGGCTTTCTGGCATACAGTGAATGGACTGCTCAAAGACGCGATCGCGAACCTGAACTTCCCGGATAAAATATTTAGTATGGGCTTGTTTAACTTCCGCTAAAAAACCTTGCAATAGAGGATGTTGACCCGATTCCAAGATGTCAGGAAATTGAGCTACAGCGGCGGGATTAATGTAGGTAATACTGCCATGAAAATCTGTTTCAATAATTGGATGGGGCATCAACTCAGGAAACGAAGATAAGCGAACCAACGCTGCTTCACCTAAATTGTGTAGTTCTGTGTCAGACGGAATCAGGGGTTGGGTGGTGGGCGTAGAGGCAGAATCAAACTCAGAAGGATGAGACGTTAAAAGTGCATCTAGCCGATACTCTTCTGGAAATCCCGCTATGAGGTGATACGTGGCCTCAATATCTTCACCAAAAGCAATAATTTCTTGATTTTTTAAGTCATGAGAAAAACGCCGTTTGCCATTGATCCAAAGGCCATTACGACTGCGTCTACCTTGGATATTCCCATCAATAATCCGAAAAAAATAATTGCCTGTTTTAGGTTCATGAATGCGGAGCATCAGGGCATGTTGGCGAGATACGGTTTTGGCATTCAGAACAATTGAATTGGCAGGGTGGCGGCCAATAGAATAGGTTGCTGCTTCTAAAACAATGGTTTGTTGATGCATCCCTTCTTTGAGAACTAATAAGTGATGCGAACGATTGGTCTTGATAGTAGGGATATCCTGAATAGACGGCCTGCACTTGGAAGGATTGCTATGCGTCTCTTGCAAGGTGGGAGAAGTTATGTCTCCTGGAATCAAATCCATATCTATCGGGGTTGAGTCTAGAAAAAGAATCCTAAATCAGTATCACAAGCAGAGATCACACTAAACAAAAATATCCGAGAAAGGACAGAACCTAAGACAGACATAAATGTGAGCAAAGGGTTACCCTCATGCCATAGACATGATTCTAACGTCTTGTTTTTACAGATGGGTTGAGAGGTTGCATGAAAAGTCAGCTAAATCCCTTTTGCAACAAGAGTTTCAGCGATTTTTGCTTAGGCTGTGATCTCTACTAGCAAAGGTTTTTAGGATACTTTGCATCTATTCTCTGGATTTCCTAGCACCTCCAATATACGGTAGGGTATTTTTATGGCAGCACATCCACTTCTTGCATGAGTCCTAAATTCCATGACCTTTAAACTGAAGCCAGATTGGGCTGGAGAAAACTGGCTCTCAAGAGTTGTCAATTTCTTAATTCAGACTAAGCCAATTTATGCTGTGATGAAGCAGCAAGCCAGAAAGGTCTTAATCAAAACAGCCGAACAAAATGGGATTCCTTGGCAGCAAACTTACCAGGCTCTCAATACACCCCAAACCAAACAACATTTAGATCCGATCACCAATCCCCACCTCACCTATCCAACCTACTATCAAGTTCCTTTTCATGCCTATGATCAAGGGAATTTGTGTTGGTCGGCAGCCTTTGAGGCAGAATCGGCAACCTATGCCATGGCTTTACGGGTTTGGCCGCAGGAACATCTGACTTGGCAGGTTGCCCAGGAACGCTTGCGAGCCAGCTTTCATCAGGTACTGGCAGACTATAGTCCATCCTCAGTGAGGGATATTCTGGATATCGGCTGTTCGGTGGGGATTTCAACCTTTACCCTCCATCGTTACTATCAAGCCCAGCAATCTGAACCCGTGCGTACCACTGGGTTGGATCTCTCTCCTTATATGTTGTCTGTGGCTCAAGCACGGGATATGCATCAAGAAATCACCTGGTTACATGCTCAGGCAGAAGAGACAGGGTTGCCTGATGAGTCCTTTGATTTGATTGCCCTACAATTTGTGATTCACGAACTCCCCCGTCAGATCACTCAGCGCATTTTCAGCGAAGCCCTGCGGTTACTCCGACCCGGAGGATGTATTGCCCTGGTAGACAATAACCCGCGATCGCCTGTGATCCAAAATTTGCCCCCGGCTTTGTTTACCCTCATGAAGAGTACCGAACCCTGGAGTGATGACTACTATACGTTTGATGTGGAGTCTGCCCTGATCTCTGCGGGGTTTGAACATCGAACAACAACGGCTAGTGACCCGCGCCATCGCACAATTGTGGGTCAGAAACCTCATGAAATTCCTCTGTCGGGCATTTTAGAATAGTGCCTTGAGAGGTTAAGGCACTATTCTCAGTACAGTAAAATGATGCGGATTCTGGAAAAAACTAAGACGAAGCTCCTACTGCAATACAAGCCTCTGTAGAAATTCCTTGGGGTTGCATCGTTTCTGTCTGTCAATGAGCAGCCTTCAAAGCTACAGTGAAGAGCTGACAACTAGTGCCTTGCCCTAGACCCACTACCGAAAAAGGATCTGCCATGTTAGCCAAGCGAATTTTGCCCTGTTTAGATGTCAAAGCCGGACGAGTCGTCAAAGGGGTAAACTTCGTCAATCTCCAAGATGCGGGGGATCCGGTGGAACTGGCTCAGGTTTATAACGAGGCCGGAGCAGATGAACTTGTATTTTTGGATATCACTGCCACCCATGAAGATCGCAACATTATTTTTGATGTGGTGTATCGGACTGCTGAAGCCGTTTTTATTCCCTTAACTGTAGGCGGTGGGATCCAATCCTTAGAAACTATTAAACATTTGTTACGAGCAGGAGCCGATAAAGTCAGTATTAATTCGGCGGCGGTTCGCAATCCAGAGTTTGTGAATCAAGCCAGCGATCGCTTTGGTCGGCAATGCATCGTCGTTGCCATTGATGCCCGCCGTCGAGATACTCAAGGTTGGGATGTCTTTATTCGCGGTGGTCGAGACAATACGGGCATTGATGCCATTGCTTGGGCTAAGGAAATGGCCGAACGCGGTGCGGGTGAACTGTTAATCACGAGTATGGATGGAGATGGAACACAGGCAGGATACGACTTGGAATTAACGCGCAGGATTGCTGAACAAGTCGAAATTCCCGTTATTGCATCGGGTGGGGCTGGCACCTGTGATCACATCCGAGCAGCCTTAAGTGAAGGCAAAGCACAAGCAGCTTTACTAGCTTCCTTACTGCACTACGGGCAACTCTCCATTAGCGAAATTAAAACCTATTTGCAGAATCATCAAGTCCCCGTCCGCCAGCTTTAATTCTTAAGACAACCTGAAATATCACCGATTACAAGTGGACTAGTCTTTATTTTTGTTAAAATAAGTAAAGTTATGATTATTCTACTTGTCGGTGCTGTAGGCCTTGTGATCTGGTCTCTGCAATTAATGAAGATGGCTCACCAATCGCGGGAAGCGTCTCTCATTTTCGCTGGGGTTCTTGTTGCTGTGTCTGCAATGGGATTAGTTACCGTTTACTTACTGATGGATGGCTGTATAGGATATCTGACTGGAGCAGAAAGTCTGTCTGCCCAAATCATGACCCTTTTCAAGGGGGGGTAAGTTCCTCTCACACCCAGACGATCACTCGCAATGCATAGAGGTACAGATTTTTCTTTCTACACCCTGATTAGCAGGATGCTCATCGGTGCGATCGCAAGTATTGCGATCCCTGCGTTACCCAGCTATGCAGGATTTAAACCCCCCGGTGATTTAGACAAACCGGGCAACCGTAGAGGGTTAGCCACAAGATTACACCAACCCCCTAAAAGGGGTCCTCTCAACGAAACGACTCCTCAACCGCCAGATCGGGTTGCCCCGCCACGACCGATTGTTCCTCCTATTTGGCCTGTACCTGCACCTGAGCCGTTATCTCAACCTACCCCTTCCCAAGAGAAAAACTGTGTTGCCAGTCAACAACCCCCTTTGACCCTACTGGTTCCCAAAAGTAACATCGGTCTATCGGCGTCGGCATCACCTACATTTTATTGGTTTACTCCCAGCAATAGCTTCAAGTTTGTTCAGTTCCGCTTGTATAAGATGGATCGCTTTGGCAATCCTATAGAAGAAGTGTATGGTTCCAAATTTCAGTCCTCTGGCAAAGCAGGGCTATCCTGGATTACGCTTCCCCATCAGAAAACCATGTTCTCTTTACTACCGGGAGTCGACTATCAGTGGCAGGTCAAACTTTACTGTTCTCAAAGACAACAAGAGGGTTTAGAAGCACAAGGATGGATCCGATTTGTCCCACCCCAGCGTCAATTTCTAGAGAAACTCCGTAAAACTAACCCCCAAGATCACTATGATGTCTATGCTGAAGCAGGTTACTGGTATGACACACTGCAAGAACTGGCAACTTCAAGACAAGCCCAACCAGACGATCCTCGCCTCCAACAAGCATGGAAATCACTATTAGAATCTAAACCCGTTCAACTTCCTGAGATGGCTGCTCAAGAATAATGGTGCTTCCTAACAGACTTGCCCATTCCACAGACGAACAGTCAACTATCAAGCAACCATCCAGGGAAAGTCGGAGACAACAGTTCCCTGGATCGCTTTATTTTTCTCCCTCAAAGATGTGTAGTTGGCATTCTAGAGATCGATGAAATGATTTTTTAGTCTTTATGGCACGACAAGCGATCGCAAATAAAATCTCGAAAACAAGTTACTTTTGCTGGCAACAGTCGTCAACCTTCGTGGAGCAAATAGAGATAACCTGATTCGCCCAAAGACCATTCAGATAGAGCAGGAAGCAAGCGATCGCTCCTCTCCAAAAAATTGGGAATTTGTATAAGTCCAACTTCATCTGAATTTGGTATCACCTACCTGGCAGTTGTTATAGTTGCATATTCATAATTGAAGCTCTTTCTTTTGGTAGAACAAGAGATCAGTCTTGAGACAGAGGGGAAGATAAAAATATCACGATACATTGAAATTGTTCCAGTACAACTGTAAGGATTTAAGGAGAAATTATGGGTATTGAAGATCGGGTTAAAGCAACAGCCAAGAACATTGAAGGTAAGCTGCAAGAAGCCGCTGGTAATGTAAAAGGCGATCCAAAAGATCAAGCTGAAGGAAAAGCGAAGCAGACTGAATCGCAAGTTCGCCATGCTACTGAAGATATCAAAGATGAAGTTAAGAAAGCTAGTAATTAGGCTCAAAATCTGGCTGAATATCTGAACTTATCAAAAGCCGCACCCATTGGATGTGGCTTTTGATAAGAATACTTTCTATGCCAATTGATAGAAAATTTTGAATTTACTTTCTATTGATAGAAAGACATGATACTACCAATAATTGGCTCCATCAGATGAGTCTGATTATTAGTATTTTATGGCTATAAGAGGATGACTCAGTCATAATTTGATTCTAATTTATTGATGAGTAATTATTTTTTTGTAGATTACTTGTAATGATTTTTACTTATTTCTATTTGGGAGTAATCTTATGCCAAGATTAATCGGAAAACAGGCAAGCGGGGGATGGTATGCTGGATTATTTGTTTTGGCTGCGATCGCAAGCGTAGTCGCAATAGAATATTTCGGCTTTATTAATGAAATACCGGGCTTCGGTAAGGATCGGAAAGTAACCTATCAGTCACGATTTTCGATCCCTGAGATATCTAGTATTTTAGACCCAGAAGAATCCATTCATTAATTGTGGGAGTATATCACGACCATGCGTCAAGGACGAGATCTTATCGGCAAGCCTGTTGTCTCCTATGAAACGGGTGAAAAAATTGACAACATTCGGGATTTAATTTTTGACCAAGACGGCAATCAACTACTGGGATTTCTTATAGACGAAGCAGGTTGGTTTAGTGACGCGCGAGTATTGCTAATGCAAGATATTCAGGCGATTGGACGCGATGCAGTGATTGTCCAATCAAAGCACGCAGTCATTAAAGCACAGCAAATTCAAGTGGTGGCTAAGATTCTAGCGCGTAATAATATCCTCAAGGGCACTCGAATTCTGACCACAGATGGGCGTGATTTAGGGACAATGATTGATTTATACTTCGATGACCATACGGGTGCAGTGGAAGGCTATGAAGTGTCTGGTGGTTTGTTTGCAGATGTCTATTCTGGTCGTTCTTTTGTCCCCGCACCCCAAACGCTGAAAATTGGTGAAGATGTGGCCTTTGTGCCTTCTCAAACATCTGAACTCATGGAAGAGCAAGTTGGGGGAATTAAGGCCGCGCTCCAGAGTGCCAGTGATCAAGCCCAACAGACTGCCCAAGTTGCTGGCGAAAAATTGCAAGAATTCGGACAGATGGCTAGCGAAAAAGCCCAACAGACTGCCCAAGTTGCTGGCGAAAAATTGCAGGATGCTCAACGCACAGCAACGGCCTCTGTGACGAATGCAATTGTTGACCCGGAAGAACAAAAAGCTTTTGTAATTGGCAGAGTAGCTCAATATAGCATTGATGCGCCAGAAGGAGGTTACCTTGTGTTGCAAGGACAGAAAGTGACACCAGAGATCGCCCATTCAGCAGAATATCTCGGTATTTTAGATAAGCTATACCGTTCAACAGGCGGTAATTTGTCAGACAAACTGACTGAACGAGTCGGCAACACTGTTGCCAGTTTCTCTATTGAAGAAGCCTTGGGTCGGCGAGTTCGGCAGCCTGTTTGTACTGCTGCAGGCTCGATTATTGCGGCTCCTGGCCAAATTGTCACACAACAATTGATCGAGCGAGTTAAGCTTTACCATCAAGAACAAGCGCTGCTATATGCAGTGGGTCTTTCCACAGGTGAGGCAGCACGCGATAGAGCTAGCAGTAGGGTGGCTCTGACAGGAGATCGGCTGTACTCTACAACCCAAAATACAGGTGAGCAGTTGCAGGAAGGGGCAAAAAATTTGTGGGTGCAAGTCAAAGAAACAGCGAATGAATTTCAAGATCGCAGCACTCAGGTGATTGAGGAAAAGCGAATTAAGGGCGCTTTAGGCCGCCCAGTGACCCGCGTCATCTTGGATCAAATGGACAATGTGATTTTGAATGTAGGTGAGTTGATTACCCATGAAGCGATCTCAACGGCTCGTCAAGCTGGCGTTTTAGATCTTTTGCTGAATTCAGTTTATACCGAAAAACCCCAACTCTCTTTAGCCGAGCTGCGTGTACCTGAGCCTGGTAGAGCGGCGCTACGTGCACCTGAGCCTGATGGAGCGGCGCTCTGAATTCGCTTCTTTGTTTAACTCGGTTTTCTGAATCAATTCTAAGGAGATAACTATGTCACCTACTGGCGATCTCGATTATCGTTCCACCGATCCGGAGCGATACAGAATTATTGTCCCGACTTCTAAACCATCAAATGATCAAAGCAAATCCGACCAATAACCCAGCGTGGTTGAAACGACTTCTACAAACAGAAGTACCAGCTTCGTCAGAAAATGTCTAGTTTGAACAAGACAGCACATTCGGATATTCTTCTTAAAGATTTAAGGCTGGAAAGGTCTTAAATCTTTAAGGCATTTGCAGCCGCTACCCTTTTATCAAGAAACTATTCAATTACAGTGTTTTTCAGGCATATGAGGTACATTCGATTTTGTAAACTATCTCTAGCACAACATTTCACTCTTGGAATTAGAGAATGATACTTGTGTTTTTCGGTTTAGAGGGCTAATGCCATTTCTTGATGAGCTTGCAGTATAAATATCCTTTTGATGCAAGCGCTTCAGGCCTCTAAATTAGTGCATAATTTATGAGAATTGGTATAACCTTCTTCTGTCACTCTGTTGGTAGAATATTTGCAAGGTTAATTCGTCGTGATCTTATGACCTTCTGATAAGGCATAGTACCAATAATTTCTGATTGTTGCAAATTTTTTCTGCTTAAAGTGACAAAAGAGGGATAAAAGACAAATATTAAATGCCTAATATGGAACAGCTAATGTCTTGGAAGCTATCAAACCAATCAGTATACAGAAGCCTAGTGCTTTGCGAAAATAATTAACACCTTCAAATAATTCTTTCCATGCCCAAGTAAATAAGGAACCAAAAGCTATTGCTTCTAAACCTAAATTAGGTTTACCGCTTGCAAAAAGTAATCCAAGCAAACTACTTACGAACCAAAGGATAAGCTCTAAGTTTGGTTTCTGAGCAATAATAATTTCGCCGTCGCTGTTTCGGAAAACGCTATCAAATAAATTATTTTCCATTACAAATTCTATCTCCTACTTTAAAGTTCTGATTATAATATTCAATCTCCAGCTCTCAATAAAAACTTAAAGTTTCTGAGGATTGGAAAATTTAAGGAACAAGGTTATCTTTCCTCAATTGGCATCTCACAGCGACAAGAGGGACAGAACCAGTACACCTCTTTTTCTTGGACATGACGCAAAAGTTGACCGGAACAGCATAGACAAGTTTTTGACTCAGGAATTATAGAGACTGAGTTAATATTACTGGGGATTGCTTCTGGTATAGATTTAAAAGTTTTGCCATTTTTTGGAAAATTATTGGCTGATGCAATCACAACATTTGAATAACTATTGAAGACTAGCATGAGAGTCTTATTCCTTTTTTTGAAAGTAGTGAATGAATAGTTCAATTAGCTCTTTAATCTAAACTGTTACCAACCGCTGTGGTTGCTTAGCTAATTGCTGTAGTCGCTGAATTCGTTCTTTAGTAGAAGGGTGGGTACGAAACAGATTTTGTAATCCTTCAGTGCTGAGGGGATTGATAATCAACAGGGGCGACATCGCTGGGTTCCCATTCATGGGAATCTGGCGACCTGCTCGCTCTAACTTTTCTAGCGCACTGGCCAAGGCCATCGGTTTGCCAGTAATCTGAGCAGACCCTTGATCCGCAGCAAACTCACGAGTGCGCGAAATTGCAAGCTGAATCAGGATCGCTGACAATGGCGCTAAAACTAACAGAAATATGAAGCTGAAAGGGTTGCTGCCCCTGCGATCGTCACGAGTGCTGGGGTAATAGAGTACTCCAAAGCTAAGCAGTCTGCCCAAAAAGGTAATTGCTCCGGCTAACGTTCCAGCGACTGCTTGAGTTAGAGTATCGCGGTTGCGAATATGGGTCAGTTCATGGGCAATTACGCCTTCCAGTTCTTTAGTTGATAACAGGTTGATTATGCCCTCAGTGAGGGCGATCGCAGAATGCTGTTGGTCTCGACCCGTAGCAAAGGCATTCGGTGACTGAGTAGGAATTACGAATAAGGTCGGCATGGGCAGCTCAGCGATCGCGCTGAGGCGAGCCACCATATCGTATATCTTAGGAGCCTCAGCACGGGCAAGTGGTTGGGCTTGAAAGGCAGCTAACGCGGCTTTATCAGAATAAAACCAAGCCCCAAAGCTACTGAGGGTGGAGACGGCCAGACCTAAGTAAAGTCCTTGTTCATTGCCAATTAGAGAGTAACTTGCTAGGACAATTAAGCCACTCAAGAGACCCAAAAGAGCTGCTGTTTTAAATGGATTAAAATTAAACATTATTGATGTATTTTTTGTTAGAGAGAATATTGACTTGATTTAACTTCTATTTTCTCAGGTATGCTTTCCTTCAAGCCTCTATCCCTTGGGTGAATTTAAGGGCTAATCCGGATTACGGCAATATAGCTGATTTATGCCTTCTGAGGGATTCATCCGGTTGGCCTTTCTGGTTTTAATACAAAGGGACTGTAGGTTGGCTAAGTTTGACAGAGTTCTATTGCAGTGATGATTTGGGCGAAGTTCTTCATGCAGCATATACCTATCTAGATTCCTGAATCATTTTTGCAAGAGGTGAATCATCATGGATCAGTCTTTATCGACTCCATTGACCCTGACGTCACAGATATCTATCCCACTAGGGTGATGCTTACACTCATATGTATCACCCTAGTGGGATAGATCCGACTCATATCTCAAATCCAAATCATGCACCTAATCGTTTGAAAGGACTAGAGAGTATCGGCAAAAGCGATGTAGGTCGAGATCGCCAGCACAATGAAGACTGTTTTGTCATCGAGCAACAACAACAGATTGGCTCTTGGAACCCGCAAGCGATCGCTTGCGGTCTTTATATTGTTTGTGATGGGATGGGAGGACATGCTGGAGGCGAAATCGCTAGTGCAATTGCTGTACGAAGGTTGATGGATTATTTTAAAGAGCTTCCGCAAAATCGACTCCTCACTGAGGATAATCTCAAGGATGCCATCTATGCTGCGAATCAAGCGATTTATCTCCATAATGAGCGTCAATCTCGCTCCCAGAAAGAGCGTATGGGAACGACGGTCGTTGTGGCGGTTGTAGAGAATACTCAAGTCCGCATTGCCCACGTGGGAGACAGCCGACTCTACCGAATGACCCG
The DNA here is from genome assembly GCA_012034865.1 of Acaryochloris sp. CRU_2_0. Lineage (GTDB taxonomy): Bacteria > Cyanobacteriota > Cyanobacteriia > Thermosynechococcales > Thermosynechococcaceae > Acaryochloris. The sequence continues at coordinate 12,220 of JAAUOM010000068.1, forward strand.
CCAGCATGGTTTAGAGCAGTTGACCCTCGATCATGATATTGGTCAACAATGGATTCGCAAGGGAATTGATCCCACCGATGCCTATGCGTAGCCAGCCGCACATCAACTGACACAAGCATTAGGTCTTTTCCCTTCAGAAGCGATTCAACCTGTAATCCAAACCCTATCTATCACAGAAGATACAGTGCTGCTACTGTGTTCTGACGGAAAGTTGAGCGTTCCCCTCATACGGCACCCCATACCGTCGTAAATATAAGCCCTTTTCCACCTCCTGTGCTGTCCCCATCATGTAGGACATCAAAAAATTGGGGCGAATTTGATAGGCAGTTCCCGTTGCCACCAAGCGAATTCGACGGGTTTGGATGCCGCGCTTGATGGATTGACGGAATCCATTAAAACTATATCCACCAATAATCTCAGCAGGAAATAGTTCTGGGTGTTCTCCAATTTGGCCATCAAGGTACGCTCGGAATCTCGGCGTATCTTCGACCAACTGCTCATAATCCAACCCATCCACGATGGGCAACCAGATTGTTTTATCTCCAGGAATGAAGGATTTGGTTCCCATCACTCAATCCCCTAGCAGAGACTTCTTGACTCATTTTTAAGGGTGATTGACAGGATTCATTCACTAACACACATTTGTTTGGAAACAGTGATGAGTTAGCGCAGCGTAACCCATGCATTTCAAAGGATTGATACCTTACGGCTAATACCTAACACATCCTATTTAATTCTCATTCCTGAGGAGTAGGCTGTTTGGAAGACGCTAACTTATCGGCCCAGCGGGTGGTCTCTGGTAAACGATAGCGAGTGGTACAGCTCATGACGTAATTAATGGCACTGTCTAAGCTGAGGCGATGCCCCAGGGAAATGTATAAAGGCTTTGTCTGAAGACGAGTTCGTAACACTGCACCAATGCATTCTTCTTGATCGAGCAAAGGCTGCCAACTGCCCCGTTCTTGAGCAACGGGCTGATGCTCGCCGATGAAGCGCGACTTGGCGACACCAATACTGGGCAAATCTACCAGCACGCCTAAATGGCAGGCAATGCCAAACCGCCGAGGATGAGCCAATCCTTGACCATCACATAGGAGGATATCAGGGGTGGTCTGGAGTTGGGCGAGGGCGGCTAAGACCGTGGGAATTTCCCGGAAAGAGAGGAGTCCAGGGATATAGGGAAAGGTTGTGGGTTGGTGGGCGATCGCACTTTCATGAACCTGTAACTCTGGCCAGGTTAAAACCACGACTGCGGCTTGGGTGATTTGTCCTTGGTCGGTAAAGCCAACGTCTACGCCGGCAACATAGCGTACTTCCCCCAGATCATCGTGGGTAATGACTTGGGTGCAGAGTCGTTTTTGCAGTTGAATGGCTGCTTGTGCCGTTTGCGGCCAAGCCTCAAGGGTAGGAACCTGCACTTTCCCCTACATCCTCTAGTATTATCGATGGTTGTTATTGTACTGGATTCGCGCGCCGGCCCAGTCCAGTTTTTCGCGCAGGGTGCGGTAGTAGGAATAATTTTCCCGTAAGAGCACAAACCGCGCCTGACATTCTGCCATCCAGATATCCACCCGCTGACCGGGCCAAATGGAGGTGCATAAAACCCCATCCATCCAGAGTTTGGTTGCCAGCTCTCGATCCGCCAACGGCCAAATACTTACCCGCGATCCGGGGGGCAAGACAATGGGTCGGCTCGATAAACTTAACGGACAAATAGGGGTGACTGCGATCGCTTCCATGCCGGGATGCAAAATTGGACCACTGGCGGCCACAGTATAGCAAGTTGACCCCGTGGGTGTCGCCACTAATAAGCCATCGCCTTGGTATTGATCGACCACCTCCCCATCAATTTCTAGCTCCAAAATCGAAGTAATCATCCGATCCGCAGAGGCGGGCTTAATACACATCTCATTGAGGGCAATGTAAAACGGTGATTCCTCCCTAGGGGGTGTCTCTTCTGTGAGTGTAACGGTGCGATCTATAACGCGGGCTCGCAGCATCATTCGCTGCTGTACCGCATAGCGATCGCCTTGAAGTCGTTTCCAGATTTGTTCAGGATCTTGGAATGAATCCGCTGGTTCGGTTAAGAACCCTAAATGTCCACCAATATTGACGGCTAAGATAGGAATTCCATCGGGTGCTAAATGACGAGCTGCGGCCAGAGCCGTGCCATCTCCCCCTAACACAATCGCTAGGTCGATGGGTTGGGTGACTGAGGCTAAAAAAACCGGATAGGGATTATCCTGCGGTCCACTCGGCCCGATCAAAATCTTGCACTGTTGTGCCTCCAGTTGACGCGCACATGTCTCGCCCCACCTCTGGCTGAGGGTATCCCCCGCTTTGTAGACAATAATCACTTGCTGTAACCGCACCTTAACAGTCCCCTCTTACCACCCGTCGAGGTGTTCGATGTATTCACACTACCCCGTTCATTGCGATTTTTGATCAGAGATTAAGGCGATTCTGCTAAATTTGCAGCTTCTAGGCTTAAAGACGCTGAACCCATTGTTGCTTTCCGCATAAAGTAGAGGGGAAATCCCCATAGACGAGGGTGGGGACGAAACAGTTGAAAACAGCGTTTTACCGAGGTAGGCAGTTCTGGCCAGGTCTGGACAAGGAATCCCTGCTGCTCATAGAAAGCAACGACTTCAGGCTTACAGGCAAGATAGATATCTTGGGTGGATTGCTGCACCAGGGTCTGAACAATCCGGGAACCTAAACCCTGATGGCGGTAGGGGGGAGCGACAAAGACATAGGCCAATTCACAATGAGCGGTATAGGAATTCAAGAGGGCACACCCAAGGATGACACCATCCCGCTCCAGTACCTGAAACTGTGACCAGCTCAATAAAACCCCAAACAAGCGCATCACCAATTGCCCCATAACCCTGCTAGTCAAGTAAATGCCCAGACCAACGGTGGCTACACTCGTCATGACTAAGATAAATTGAACATCAACCATCCTGATGAGAGGTCGGACTTGTAATTGCAAACCTAGAGCCAGTAAGACTAACCCTATTCTGAAAATGGCATAGCCAAATAGGCGCAAATCCAACGCGATTCCTACCTCCCAGGTAAATTGCCAAATCATGTTCTGTAAGATCCATTTATCCGAAACCTTTGCAGATCTAAGGAGATAAGGCAGGGGCAAGGCGGGAGGCACTGGCTGCATAGCAGAGGGAGGATAGATAGCAGTTATCTATCCATACATACCACCATTGATATCCTCTCCAAATGATTTCTATGCCTATCGCATTAATGGTAGAGATGCTTTTGAGGTCATCCCCCGTTAGTGCAGTGAAGTCATACTGTATCTGAAAATAGTGGCCCATACATCAAGAGTCCTTTCATAATTCGTGATTTCCCAAATCAGTTCGATCACCGATAATAGAATCAGATTTTTGATCGATGGGAAGATTGGACTATGACTATGGGAGCGCAAGCTTATCAAAGACCAGCTAAAGGTTCTACTAAACCTTCGGAACAGAATTCGTGGCGCTTGCGTCCCGCCGTCTACCCGATCCAATCCCCGACCGAGCAAAGCTCAGCGAACTTACAAGCTCAGCCTAAGGTAACCCAGGCCAATCAGCTAGAAGTTAATCTTGCTGAGATACCCTGTACCGCTGAGTGCTACCCGGTGCAGCGTAAACTCGTCATCGGCACACCAAGAAACAAATATGAACAAGAAGCTGGTTACATGGCTATCGTTCAAAAAAAGAAGAGCAAACAAGCAGGCACATTCATAGGAGATAAGTCTGCCGTTCACCTGCATATTGACATAGCTAAGCCGCACTTGAAGTTTCAGGGAGCAACTTACTCTCTAGCACCTAAAGGGCAAGGCTATAAGCAGAGCATGTTACAAGCGGCACGCGATGCCCTAAATGGTAATGAGCTGGACAACATTAGTGGTGTCCAAGCCTGTCGCAACTGGTTGGATGAACAGCTATAACTGTAGTCTGAGGGCACATCCAGACGTTGGGGGAGGGGAAGCTGAAACGCCCAAACTTGGTTCGGTGAAACAACGAGCCTTCGTAGACTCCCCCAACCTTTAGATACACCCGTAGTCTGATTATCAAGAAATGGTATTATAGCAATTTTCAAAACTATAGACTCATCAAAGTCCTTTCTAGGAGTGAATTTCAGAACTCTTAGTACTCTCAGTAACTATGAAAACCGCTATACAACTAGACGATTTCATCAATGAAACACTATCCACGTAAAACTAATAAATTCCTTCGATTATTATTTTGACCTATAAAATTTTGGGGATTTCTCCTTAACTTGTAGCCTCATTTCTTAATCCGATTTCGCCTCAACCTACTTTTGTATGAGTAGGGGAACTAATTCTTCAAGAAATCGTCACCCTATGAACTGAATATTTATTGGAAAATTTCAGTAATTCCACGCAGACGACCTCTAAAGAATCCTGGGTAAGTTAAATGAAAGCAATGGTAATGCTATGAATTTCTCCAGCAAACGGCTAATTTCAATAGCCTTAATGAGGAGAATGTTGACTCACACATATGGAGAATTTGTATAGGTTTATACCAAATGTAGTTTGCCAATTGGTGTTTAATTCCATCGACGACATTATAGCTATCTAGCCTGATTTTCCTATAAGCTTGCCTAATTTAAAGAAGCAGGGTATTTTTACCTAATGCATCGATTTCCCTAGCAACCTTACTCCCCATGACACCCTTTCAAAAACTATGTTGTTAGCAGCCATGCTGTGAGATAATTGAAAACTTGATTCGTTCAAAATTCAACCTACAAGCATAGTTCTAAACATTTGATTCTCAATCATTAAGAAACCCGTTATGCCTTAAGGAGGTCATCATTGAAACGAGAAATTCCGCAGAAGATTGATGCCAATCCAGTTTTTCGGGAAAATTGGTTAATCAACCCTTAAAAACCATTTTTGGCTCAACTCTCCTTCGTCGAACTCGTTCTGTCAGTGTTCTAGGTTTTATGATCACAGTCAGTGCCCTCGGCGGACTTATAACTGAGCAATCAGCGGCGGCTGCTATTTCTCCTGCTCAGTTGCAATCCTCTCCAAGCAAAATATTGCAATTACCGGATCTCATTGGCTCTTCCCGGTATCAGACCTCTCAATACCCAACCCAGGGCATACTCCGTGCCACAGTGATTCAGGATCAGAGCGATCGCACTTCAGTGCCCCTCGTAATTGCATCCACATCCACACCAACTCAGGCCGCTCCTTTATTGCCTCTTCAACAGCCCTCAAATGTTCTGGCAGTAAGCGAAGCATCCATAATCTCCCCAGCTCAGTCGCAGGAGCCAGCCCCTGAATCAGCTAGGGCTTCTTTCACTCAAGGTAATCTAATAGAAACTTCACAGCTATTAGCGGATCAAACCATTGTGTCTTTGAACCCCAATGATCTGCTCGTGCCTTCTGAGCTGCTGAGTCTAAGTAAAGGTGAAGATATTCTAGCCTTAGATACATCCGATGTTTTAGATCCACTGACTCAAAACGCGGTTAAACCAAACTTGCTCGCTGAATCTTCGCAATTGCTAAATTCAGTGCCCATCTCTAACCCCCTGGATCTCTCAACCACTCTAGAACAACAGCCACCAATCATTGATACTCTTGCAACTCAGAAGGTTAGCCTTGAAGCACCAACAGCTAGTGCCTTAGAGTCACAAGAGCCAGTTGCCGTCTTGCCCGATGTGGATTTAACCCAAACCATCATTCCCAATGATCAAAACTCGGCCTTAATTGATTCAGGCGCTATTATTCATCAGGTTAAACCGGGGGAAACCTTAGAAGATATATCCCGCCTTTACCAAGTTTCCGCCAAGGAGATCACTAAAGCCAATCGTATTAGTGATCTCAAGACAATTGAACCAAAAACGCAACTGCGTATTCCAGCCCACCAATCTCTCTCTTTATCTTTAAATACTGCTCAAGATATTGCTAATCCCAAAGCCAAGACCCTGAAGAGTAATCCTGAGCAGCCGTTGACCGGGCGAGACTCAAAAGAGACAGTTGCTAATAGCACTGTTCCTAAAGAAAGTGGAGATGTTGCTAACGATCTGGTAGAACCCACGGTAGCGATTTTACCCATCCAATCCCAACTGACTGCCCCTGAGGCTGGATTGAATGGCCGTGACCCTGCGTTTGTGGCAACCCGCAGTATTTTGCCCCAGGTACCTAGCTTAGAATTACCTCCTTTATCTTCCGTGGATGAATATCTCCCTAGTCAGATGCTCTCTGGGCCACAAAAATATATTTGGCCAGCCAAAGGAATCCTGACCTCTCCTTTTGGTTGGCGATGGGGACGTCCCCATCGCGGCATTGATATTGCATCTGCGATTGGTACGCCTGTTGTAGCAGCAGCACCGGGTATTGTCACTACTGCCGGATGGAATTCTGGAGGGTATGGCAATCTTGTGGAAATTCGCCACCCTGATGGCAGTCTAACCGTCTACGCCCACAATAATACGATTAGGACTCGTGTAGGTCAGTCTGTTGATCAAGGCGAGCAAATTGCGGAGATGGGGAGTACGGGTCGAAGCACTGGCCCCCATACTCATTTTGAATTGCATCCTACGGGGAAAGGGGCGGTTAATCCTATGCCTTTCTTCAGACAAATTTAAGCTGCTTTAACTCGAAATAAGACAAAAGAAGACCGAGGAAATCCTCGGTCTTCTTTTTTGAAAATACAGAAACTAAATGATTCCTATCTTAAGTGATCTAGACAGCTACGGTTTTCTTGGTTGCTGCGTCTAACTCACCTTTGGCATATTTGATCGCAAAAACGTCTAAGGATTCTTGCTTGATCTTACTGGCATTCCCTGCGGTGCCAAAGGCTTGGTAACGATCTAGACAAACCTGCTTCATGTACTTGATAGTAGGCTTGAGAAAATGACGAGGGTCAAAGTTGGTGGGATCTTTAGCGGCTGCCTCACGAATACCAGCGGTAATAGCTAGGCGATTATCTGTATCAATGTTGACCTTGCGAACACCGCTTTTAATCCCTTTTTGAATTTCTTCAATGGGTACACCGTAGGTTTCAGGAATCTGACCTCCATATTGGTTAATCATGTCAATCCACTCTTGGGGGACGGAAGAGGAACCGTGCATGACCAGATGGGTATTGGGTAAGCGACTGTGAATTTCTTCGATACGACTGATGGCCAGGATCTCTCCTGTGGGCTTACGAGAAAATTTATAAGCCCCGTGACTGGTGCCAATGGCAACTGCTAAAGCATCCACCTGGGTCTGTTCTACAAATTCAACGGCTTCATCAGGATCCGTCAGAAGCTGATCGCGGCTGAGAGTTCCCTCAAAGCCATGTCCATCTTCTTTGTCCCCTTTACCTGTTTCTAAGGAACCGAGGCATCCTAACTCACCTTCAACACTCACACCAATGGCATGAGCCACTTGCACAACTTTACGAGTAACCTCTACGTTGTACTCAAAGCTGGCTGGGCTTTTAGCATCTTCTTCTAAAGAGCCATCCATCATCACACTGGTAAACCCATTTTTCATCGCGGAATAGCAGGTTGCAGGGCTATTGCCATGATCTTGGTGCATGGCGATGGGAATGTGGGGATAGGATTCAACCGCAGCCATAATCAAATGCCGGAGAAAATGCTCACCTGCATAGCTGCGAGCACCGCGAGAAGCTTGCAGAATCACAGGGCTATCTGCTTCTTCTGCGGCTTGCATAATGGAGATGATTTGCTCCATGTTGTTGACGTTATAGGCGGGAATGCCGTAGCCATTTTCGGCAGCATGATCGAGCAAGAGCCGCATTGGTACAAGCGCCATAGTTGATCCTCCTAAAGGGTTGGTCGTCGATAAAAAAGGCGAAAACTGTGCCAAATTCTTACGCTAATCTTTAAGATATCCTACCTTGTCTGGCGTGTTCTCAGGTAGGGTGATCTGAAGTCAAGTCTTAGGAAGACAGAAGGGCAATGGGTCGCCCGGGATTCGAACCCGGAACTAATCGGTTAAAAGCCGAGTACTCTACCGTTGAGTTAGCGACCCCCATGAAGCCCGTGTATTCTAACATAGAAACTTACCCCAACATAAACTTTAGAAACCCAGTATGGCAACTATAAAAAAGGAATTGCATTTCCTCAACTAGTGCTTAGGCGGACACGCACCAATAAATCACTGAGATCTGCGGCAGCGGTGGGGTTTTCGGATAATGTGCTAGCTTGACTGGCAGATTCTAGCTGTTGGATGAGGCGCTCATATTCTTGCTGATAGAAGACTACATCAGCATCTGTCAAAACGCTTTGTTCTAAACCGGATAGCTTCTGGGCAATTAAGTCTGGAATATAGCTCAATTGCAACGTTTCGTTCAAAAGTCTAAGATTGGCTTCGATCTTACCTGTTTGCATGAGGTAGATACCTGTGAGCAAGACCCGAAACACATATAGCAATGGCTTCACCCGCTGTGGGGAATCCTTCATAAATAACCGCCATTGGCTACGGGCAAATCCCAAATAATGGTGGCTATGGTGACGAGTGATGCAATGGGTTGCGATCGCTTTTAATTCCTCATGCTCTGGGGTTGAATGGACAATCAACGGCGAGTAGAGCTGCTCAAGCACGTAGCCATTCCGTTTTAGCAACAAGCCCATGAACTTTTTGAGATCATGAGTCACCAAATCCAGCTCTATTCCAGCTTGGTTTGTAGAGATTTCGCAAGTTTCTGGGCCAATCTGTAGACCGATTACCTCGGTAAGGGGCAGAATATGCACCCCACGCAAGTCATAGTCAGAGTCGGCGGAGGGGAACCCATACAGATGGGCACCGCTGATTGTGGCAAATAGTAGGGGATAGGGCTGTGCCGCTACAACCTCTATCAATTGGAGGGGCAGTTCAAACCTCATGCGCCGTTGTGGATTTAGCTTCTGCCTGACAGAATAAGTGTTGAGGGGCGGTCTCAAAATATTTGAACAGAGCAGGACACAGCCAGCCTTCCAAGTTATGGGCTTGCCAGTGATACCAATGTCCACCAAATTCTTCTCGAACCCAGTTAAGCTGAGCTTGGTATCCCGGAAAAGGAGTTTGGGCAAAGATGAGTTTAAATCCGCGATCGGCATGGGGAATGTCTGCAACCAGGCGATCAATCATTGCGGGAATGCCACTGACAAACGGTTCTTGAACAAGTCCCACTTGGGGGTCGTCAAACACCCACATCTCTTGATATCGATAGGGGGCAATTACCATGATGGCATTGGTCATTGTTGTTTATCTCCTGTCGGTTCTAAACCATACTTTGGCGGGCTTGAATCAAGAAAGCATTGGCTTGTTCATAATCAGGCCGTTCTGGCAGTTGGGTTTGGGCAAAGGCTTGCTCAAATTCTTGGTGGAGTTGTAACCGCCATTGATCCACTTGCGGCCAAGTCCAGTGTTGATATTTGATCGCCAAGAGGCGATCGCGATATTCCCTCATATCCACGGGGACAAAACCTTCCTTGAGGGTGGTAATTCCTGATAAGAGCAGGCGAATTAAGTGCATGGCATGTTTCCAGCGGATTTGGCCTTTGACCCGTAAGTCCTGCTCCATTTTCTTGAACTGGGAGAGCGCGTAGCCGTTGTAGGTTTGATACACCAAGCGAGAAAGAAATATTCTGCGCTTGTCCAACAACTGCTCAGCTAGGGGTGTTGCTGTTTCCACTAAAGGGGTATATAGACATTCCAGTACATTAGGATTGGCTTTGAGCGCCAGCAAGAGAAACTTTTGCAACTCCCAATAGCATTCTTGAGCGGGTTTATCTTCAATTTGCTCAGGGATACCATAAAGCGACCAATGTAAAGCGGCTGGTGGCAGATAGATGCCTCGGTGATCGCAATCTGAATCTTGATCCGCTAACCCATAGGCTTGAGAACCGACGATACAGCGATAAATCACATAGTCTTGCAGGTTGTAATCTTCTAGATCATTGGTAGATCGGTTCAATCCCTCAATCTGAAAGTGTTTATGCAGGCTAAATTGCTGCCGTTGTAAACCAATTAAACGACCATCGGCCAACTCAATTTCATAGGTATGGGAATTGTCCGTGGGCGATCGCACAATCTGACCAACGGCACCTGCCAGACACAACTGTCCCTTAGTAAGCGTTTTGGCATCTACTCGACTGACAACTTGGGTGCCCACAGGCACAATAAGATGAGGTTGCATGGACTGCTTTTAAGTTGTATATTCGGCGTTGATTTTGACATAGTCGTAGCTGAGGTCACATCCCCAGGCTTTGCCCTGACCTGCTCCCTCGCCCACGCCTACTTGGATGATCACGGGATCTTGATGTAAATATTGGCTGGTAGCTTGGCGATCGCAGACTTGCGGACAACCTTGATGCATGAGGACAAACTCTCCCAGGCGAATGTCTAATTGGCGCGGATCGAAGGGGACACCTGCTCGACCCGCAGCCATGGCAATGCGACCCCAATTGGGATCCCGGCCAAAGACAGCGGCTTTAACCAGCATCGACCCCGCAATAGTTCTGGCAATTTGTTGAGCAGAGGGTTGATCTTCTGTTCCGTGGACTTGTACCTCTATTAAGCAGGTGGCACCTTCGCCATCGCGGGCGATCGCCTTGGCCAAGCGTACACACACTTCTGTTAGCACTGCTTCTAGCTGCTCGGCTTCGGGACTAGACTCTTGAATTGTGGCGGTCTGGGATTGGCCATTGGCTAAAGCCAGCAACATATCATTGGTACTGGTATCACCATCCACGGTAATTTGATTAAAACTGCGATCAGCGGCTCTCCGCAGCATCTGCTGCCAGAGAGAAACCTCAACATCAGCGTCACAGGTGACAAAGGCTAAGAGCGTTGCCATGTTGGGGTGAATCATCCCAGATCCTTTGGCAATCCCGCCCACCCGCATGGCCTGACCACCGATCTGAGTTTCTAGAGCCACCGTCTTAGGGACTAAATCCGTGGTCATAATTGCCTGAGCAGCTATTTGAGAACCCGCTGTCGATAGGCCAGCTACTAAATCAGGCATCGCTGCTTGTATCTTATCCACCGGAACCTGCTGACCAATTACTCCCGTAGAAGCAATTAAAACGGCATCTGGAGAGATCCCCAAGGATTGGGAAACGATCTTGGCTTTCTCTAGGACAGCATCCCATCCCTGGAGACCAGTTCCGGCATTGGCCTGACCAGAATTGCAAAGGATCGCCTGAATGTCTGTCGGATTGGCTTGAATCCGTTGTTGGCAGTAGTCCACACAAGCGGCTCGGACTTGGTTGGTAGTAAATACCCCAGCAGCAATGGCCTTGTTCTGTGACACAATTAAGGCCAGGTCTTTGGTGCCAGAGGGCTTTAATCCAGCAGCAATCCCCGCTGCGCGATATCCCTGAGGAGCTGTAACCCCACCGGGGATGTCTTGCCAATCTGCCATAACGCCTCCTTACACCTCAATCTAAAGATCACATCAGCGTTATCACCTGTGTGGACGCAGGAACACTGAGATTTTGAAGTTTTATTCTAATCGCCGATGAGAAGTAGTTTCAAGGTGTTGCCTCATCCCTACTTTTCTCATTCTCAGTAGATCGAAAAGATTGAGAATTGTCCCTATAAGAAGGGTAGTGTCAGACTAAAAGCGTTAAATATCAGCCATGACAACTACCCCAACCCCATTATCCACAACACCGACCCTGATCGACGAAGGTGTTTTAGCTGCAGCAGTTGATTGCCTTGAAACCCATATCTCCATAGATATGCAGGGCGTG
>JAAUOM010000069.1 GCA_012034865.1 Acaryochloris sp. CRU_2_0
TCATGGCGGTTCACTTGGTGGTCATCTCAGGCGTCAAACAGATTGTGAATCTGACGCCTGAGCGACGGCATATTCTCAAATTCTTTAGCAATAACTCTCAGAGATACTACCTCCTCCATGTACCTGATCCGTAATTATTTTTTGCCCTCCCAGAAGAGCGGAATGTGGGATTACTATTGCAGGTAGGCTTACTATGGCTCATGTATCCACAGGTGAGATCCCTGAAAGCTTGCCCATCACCCAGATTGGATCGCCTGCGTTTGCATCGACCACTATTGATCAAAGTGTTGCTTGTCACTCTGGCGCTGTTAACTGCTTTTGCCCTTGGCCTACCTCTAGCAGAATCCGTCTTTCTAGCCGCCGCCATCTTGTTGATCACGCGCCGGATTAAGCCCCATCGGGTTTTGTATGCAGTAGATTGGTCACTGCTCGTCATGTTTTCAGGACTATTTATTTTGACCCGCTGTGTGCAGTCATTGCGCCTGCTCGATCAGTGGGCGGTGTGGGTCAAACACCCGGTTGGTCTTCTGGGAATCACAGCTATCCTTTCCAACTTAATTTCCAATGTACCGGCGGTCTTGCTCTTGCAATCTTTTATTCCCCAAGATGCAGAGCAGGCTTGGCTGTTGTTGGCCGCAGGCTCAACGCTAGCGGGTAATTTAACCTTGTTTGGCTCAGTGGCCAATCTAATCACAGTAGAAGCAGCAGCCTCGGCAGGGAAATCTTTTTCTTTCTTTGATCACCTGCGGTTTGGTGTCCCTCTCACGCTAATGACTTTGGGAGTAACCTACGTTTGGATTGTCCTTTAGTCAGTGTAGCCCCGCCGCTGGATTGTACTAATACTCTTGCGGGAGAAGGACAGCGGCAGTGCTTCTTGGTCAGCTCATGTCCTGAAGCAGCCGCAGATCAGGTGGCGATCGCTCTGCTGCAACACCGCCACCTGATCTGCTGTTTCAATGCCAATCGCATTTGTTTAGTGTTAGCGCTACCGTTTTTGAAAGCTTTCAACCCATCATCATGTGATGATAGTTTTAAGGCATGTCCTAGCATCGCATCATATTTCTTGTAATACCAATTCTCCGAAATTAAGCTACAAATTCTCCCTGATCTTCCCCACCTTCCTTACCTCGATCTGTAGCCTGATGATTGAGAAATGGTATAAGTGACAACTCCCGACGCTGATGCTACGCATACAGCGCGGGCTTCTCAAGATCGCTCCTGAGAGCTTCCTGCTTCACTCGGTCTTGTCTAGGCAAAGCCCCCGACAGATCCCGTCCACAGGCAATTTGATCCACGATGAGTCCCACCGCAGAAAGACCCCGATTTTGAATCACTTGACCACTGGCAATATCTCTAGGCTTGGTTGACCCACATTCAGGACAATGATGCACCCGAACACTCAAATCCTTTTTGACAGCAGCACCGCAGTCAGGACATTCTTGGCTAGTGCCGTTCGGGTCAACCTTGCCATAGTAGACATCTCGCTTCCAACACACCCAGGGAAGGATTTGATTCACGAACTGTCCTAGTCCGGCATCAAGAGTGTGTTTGCCCAACATCCCCTTAGCCATGATACGAAAGTCGAGATCTTCGACAAAAATCAGCCCAGCGTTATCGCAGATTTGATGAGCCAGTTGAAAGTGGAAATCGCGTCTACATTCAGAGATTTGTTCATGTACTTTGGCAATTTTCTGATTCAGCTTGCGACGATTAGCAGAGCCTTTTTGCTTGTTTTTCAGTCTGCGTTGCAGCAATTCCAGCTTGCGGTGCAGTTGATTGAAAAAGCGAGGACGCTTTACCTGTTCGCCGTCAGAAGTAGACAGAAAATATTCCACTCCAACATCAATTCCCAGTGCATGACCCCTTGGAATGGAGCCAGGAATGCTGACATCCATTTGCACAGCAATAGCAACGTACCAACCCGAAGCCTTGCGGATAATTCGTGCTGTTTTCAGCTTGAATCCATTCGGGATAGGACGATGCAAATTGATGGTGACATAACCCAGTTTGGGCAGCTTGATCTGATTCTCAACAATGACATCATTGTCAATTTGCGGAAACAAAAACGATTTGAACTGTCCAAACTTCTTGAGTCTGGGAAGGCCGTGACCCCGTTGCTTCATGGCGGTAAAGGCAGCATCAACTCTGCCCATGACATCTTGAAGCACCTGCGAGTGAACAGCTTTCAGCCCTGGATTTGTTTTCTTGGCTTCAGTCAACGCCTTTTTTGCCTGTAGTAGTCAGGATAGGGTGCATCTGCTGGGATGACGTACTCTGAGTGGAGAGAGCAGGCATTGACCGAGCATTTGCGACTGTTAATCCAGTCTTTACGCTCTCGCAGCGCATAGTTGTAGACTTTACGGCAAGACTCCAGCCATTCAAACATCTGGAGTTCTTGCTGCAAATCTGGATAAATGCGGTAGCGATAGGTCAATGTCAGCATGAGTACATTATAACTATTTTAGGGGCAAGATACACTTTCCCTAAGTTGCTGAATATTGTGTGTTCCTTCGGGCGCTGTTCTCCTCTCTCGCCTGCGGCATTGGTCGGAGAACGCACCCTCAGTCACGCGCCTCTCATCCCGACGCTGACCTTGCAGGTACAGCACGGGGCTTCCCGGCTAATAGCTAAGCATCCTCTAACTTTAAGAACTGATTTAAAAGAAGATCCTGAGCCAAGGGCATCTGACCATAACTAAAGGCGTAGGGAATGTCGTCTGGGAGTTGGGGTTGGAATTGAGCTAAAGCGTAGGGACTACCGTAAATTGCTAGAGCTTGCAATTGATGGGTTTCCAACAGAAATTCAAACCAGGCTTGGGCTTTGCTACTCAATTGAGTACTGCCTCGAAATGGGTTCCCACGGATAAACAGTTGTAAAAACGTCGGTTGGGGTTTGGTCATCTCTACAGAGATATTGGGTGTGTTGCCATCTACAATCTGAACCTGATACCCCTGTTGGCGAGGCCGATCTATGGCTGGAGCCTTGCGGCTGAGAAATTCACAGTTCAGCAAATCATCGACCACAATTAGGGTACGCGCGTTGGCAGGAACAGTGGTGATGCAGCCATGCACTCTCTGGGAGGCTTTGAGAATAGCGGTGGCTGTTGAGAATGCATTTGCTGTTGCCAGTCGATCCAAATTAATAGGCATCGGCGTTGAGATCTCCCCAGTAGGGGGATCACTGGGTTTTGCCGGGTAGGTAGTAATCTTTTGCTTGGCTCGCCAAATGCGCTCCAGCGAAGCTTGAATTTGTTCTGGTTGAATGCGACCCTGTTCAACGGCTGCACAAATGGCTGTAATTGCTCCCGGTGGGTCGGCGGGCATCATTAAAATATCAGCTCCTGCTGCCACGGCAAGAACTGCGGCTTCATTGGCTCCATAGCGATCGGCAATTGCCCCCATTACCAGGGCGTCGGTAACAATCAGTCCCTCAAACCCTAGAGCTTGGCGCAACTCACCCGTGAGGATGTGAGCAGAGAGGGTGGCTGGATACTCAGGATCTAAGGCCGGGATCAACAAATGGGCACTCATCACCCCATCTACGTTGGCAGCAATGGCGGCTTGGAAGGGGGGATATTCGGTACGATGGAGGCGATCGCACCCATGAGGAATTACAGGTAACTCTAGGTGGGAATCCGTGGCCGTATCGCCATGGCCGGGAAAATGCTTGGCGGTCGTTAATACTGGATAGGGCTGCGCCCCCTTAATAAAAGCAGTGGCTAATTGGCTGACCATCTCAGGGGTTTCCCCAAAGGCTCGCACATTAATCACCGGATTTTGGGGATTATTATTCACATCCACCACAGGTGCCAACACCCAGTTCAAACCAATCGCCAAGGCTTCTTGAGCCGTCCAAGCTCCCATTTCATAGGCCAAAGATTGGGCTTGCACCACCCCCCCTTCAGGCATTTGAGCAATGGCCGCTAAGGCCAAGGGTGGTGGGAACCCCGTTGCCCCCGCAAAGCGTTGACCGACCCCTTCCTCAATATCTGCCGCTAAAAACAGGGGGATAGCGGCCCAACCTTGAACTTGCTGGCAACGCCATGCCAACTCCCCAGCGCTCCCACCCAAAAAATTACTCCCCCCACACCGAGATCCTGCAACCAATACCGGAGAACATCGGCTGGGGGTTCCCAACTTGGATATTGAATTTGATGATCAAACAAGTGACCCGAAGCTCGCACCACTAGCATCTGAGCAACTCGTTCGCGTAGAGATAAAGAATCTGGGTTAGGCAGAAGATGCGTCAAGGTTGAAATCATTAAAAATCCGTGTCTAATGAACCCACAGCCTCTGAGTTGGTGGATTCAGCGGGAGGGCTATTTTGGCGCTGATGGCTGAGTTGATTGAGTAAAGACAATACTCTTGTGCCTTCTTCAAAGGAGCGATCTTCGCAGAAAATGACTTCGGGTGTGCGTCGTAAACGCAAGCGATGACCGAGCTGCTTGCGCACATAGCCCGTTGCCGATTCTAGGCCTGCCATGGTTTCTGCTCGTGCTGCATCGGTTCCATAAATGCTCACGAAGATCTTGGCATGTTGGAGATCTCCAGACAAATCAACCGCCGTCACACTAATCATGCCAGAGCCGACTCGGTCATCTTTGATGCCATACAATAACATCTGGCTCACTTCGCGTTTAATCAATTCGGCAACGCGAGAAATCCGTCGTCCTGTCGCCATATTCTCTCACTCCTTCACCCCTAACGAGGTAAAATCGCCATCAATTCTCTTCCCAAGGCTTAGTCTAACGTGGTCAGTCCAAGCATGGCACTGAGAGTTAAGCTCAGGAACGCGATACCCCCCACCGCTAGGCCAATCGCAGCTACAGCGGTAACAGGATTCTTCATAAAACCTTTCAACGGTTTAATCAAGGTCCAAAAAACCCCAAATACAATGGTGATGAAGAATTGGGGATAGCGAGAGAGTCTGTTTAAAAAGTCACCCATAGTTTTTTGTAGATCTGCCTATGCTTCTCTCGGATTCACAGGTTTGATCTTAACCCAAAGCCTTGGTCTTCTAAACCATCCAGTTAAAAGTTAATGCCCATCTCCTTGTCAGCTCACCAATTATCGAGTATTCCCCCTCGACCGTTTCTAAAATGGGCTGGAGGTAAAGGCCGCTTGCTCTTTCAGTATGCGCCTTACTTGCCGACGAATTATCAAACCTACTATGAGCCATTTTTAGGGGGTGGGGCGATCTTTTTTTATCTCCAACCTGCCCAGGCTCTGCTGGCGGATGTGAATCCAGAATTGGTGAATGTCTATACCTGTATCCGCGATCATTTGCAGGCTGTGATTGAGCAACTCAAGATTCATAGCGTCCACCATTGTCAAGACTACTACTACCAAATCCGATCGCAGCCGCTAACAACGCCTGCACAACGCGCTGCCCGCCTTATTTATCTGAATCGTACCTGTTTTAATGGTCTCTACCGCGAAAATTCTCAAGGTCAATTCAATGTCCCTATGGGGCGTTATAAAAACCCCAAAATTTGCGATCCACCTTTATTGCAAGCAGTTTCAACGGCATTGCAGACAACTCAGATCCAGGAGCAATCTTTTGAGGCCATGCTTGATCTGGCTCACTCTGCCCAAGATTTTGTCTATTTTGATCCGCCTTATCATCCTATTAGCGTCACCAGCGACTTTACCGCCTATTCACGGGGAGCCTTTACCCCTACTGATCAAGAGCATTTAGCTCATGTCTTTACCGTGTTGGCTGGGCGAGGGGTGCAAGTGATGCTCTCCAACTCCGATTGTCGCTTTATTCGTAAGCTATATAGGAACTACACCATTCATCCAATTCAAGCGGCACGAGCCATCAATTCTAACCCCCACAAGCGGGGCAAAATTACGGAGCTATTAATTACATCCTGGTAGAGCAGTGCCCCGCTATGCGGAAGTAAAAAGGCAAAAGGTAAAAAACTTTTTGGGAGTTTTAAAGGGTTGCGGTATTTAGTCCGCAATATACTAGGGTTGCGATGGTCAAGACCCGCCTTCGGCGATCGCTCCCTCAGTCAGACTCAAGTTCCTGGCGCTAAAAATGCCTGAGAGTTGGGTGTGCAACAGAACAGCATAGGTTCCTTTGCCAGTTCTTCTAAATCAACGTCTTGAAGTAAATGTGCCCACAGAGACTGGAGTTTGAGATCCGTCGGAGCAGCTTGTTTTAAATCAACCAGAGCTGACACCGCATCAAACCATGAACCTGTCTGCAAAAACAGGTGGAATCGCTGGAGGGGCATTTTTGCTGCTTGGAGTTGCTGTTGTTGTTGAGGCGTTAAACCTCGCCGATAAATCGTACCTTGGACAAAATGAGTTTCATGACGATTAAAATGGGTCACTAACGTCCAGGTATATCGTTTACCCACCTCTAAAGGGGGGCTGGTGCTAGGAATGGGTAGACGCATAATACCGCCTCTGGTGAAGGGCAGCACAAATTGAGTTCTATAGACATAGGCATCGGCTTCATCCTGTAACACAAACTCCATGGGCAATGATGCGGTCTCAGAAGATTGAGAATTGGGCAATTGAGAAACAAAAAAGAAAAATTCTGGATGAGCAGCCATTGTTTGACCCCCAATCTGCGTTTTGCCCTGAGAGATAGGAGTTGCGGGGACAAGCGCCGTCAATCTTGTTGTTGAACACCCTTTATCCAGCACTTCTGTAGCCTGTTTACACAGCGCAATTTTATCGCCACGGCTGCTTCCCCCTTCGCGACGGCCAACGGGGGCACCTGGATCTTGAGTGGTCGTGGGTAGCTTAAATAAAGTCTGCTGATGGTGGCGATGCATAGCCACCCGCTCTTGAGCCAACAGTGGCTGAACACTTCCTGTGAAACTTACAACCGCAAACCCTAAGGCAAGCGTTAGTGGACAAACCCTAGATTGGAGTGTCAACATGAGCAAAATCTCCCTTGATCATGATTTAGAAGCGGTAGAGAGGGTTCCCTGTAGGCGATGATCGCGATCAAATGCTTGGGTACGCACCAACAGTATGCCTAAAGTTGTGATCACAAACGCCAAAAATGCGGGAATCAAGGGTATCCAAGCCCCTTGAATTAATCCTGCCAGGCAAATACTACCTAAAAGGCTCATCACTACTATACTGACCACTCCTAAGCGTGCCGTCAACCGTAAAACCAGTGCCAACCCTCCGCCCACCAAGGCCCAACCCCAAACCCAGAGGATATCTGCCCAGAGCGGCCACATCCATAAGCTGGGGCGTTGATCTTCAACCGTACTGATGATCTGGCTGAGCATATGGGCTTGCATAAAGACACCTGCGATTTTCTGAGTTGGACCAGCTCCATAGGGAGTCGTCCAATAATCTCCTGAACCGCTAGCCTGCACCCCAATCAAGACCACTTTATTGTGAATGGCTTTACGGTGAACCTGGCCTGCCAAAAGTTGTTGGACTGAGACGGTTTCCGCAATATCTGTCAGTTGGTTCAAGGCTCGGTAGTTCAACATGATTTGTAGACCAGCCATACTTTTTGGATCACCCCCCTGATAGCCGCCCTGCTGAGGCTGTATTTGTCTAAAGGTGATTTGTTGGTTTGTGGTCGAAGCCGCAGTCCGCTTAGGGGTCTGTAGATGTAAAGCAAAGGTCCGATCCTTACCAGATTCAGATAAATCAATTTCTAGCTGACCCGCTTTATCCTCTAGGTAGTGAAACGCCAGTAGAGAAGCGAAAGAAAAAGAGGCTGCACAGGGAGAGGTTGAACCCTGACTCATGTACAGCAGTTGCCGTCGCAGGATGCCATCTTCATCCTCTACAAAATCCGTAAAACCGATCCGGTTGGCGTCTGACACTTCTGGGGGTGGTGCAATCCCGGCTGGATCGCTGCCTTGATCACTACCTTTGCAGGGCACCACTAAGCGTTTGCTCGTACGTAGTCTGCGCGCTAGATCGGTCTGAGGAAGATTAACTGCAAAATCTCGGTAAATATCTAAACCAATGGCTCTGGGTTCAGCCTGCTCTAGTTTGGTGAGGACTCGATTTAAGGCGGGATCGCTCAAAGAACTGCGTCGCACCTGTTCCCCTTGAGCTTGGATATCTTTATCGGTGACGAGGACAATTAATAAGCGGGGATCAGGTCCTTCTACAGGGCGCAGGCGGAGTAAGCGATCAAATGCCCATAATTCCAGGGGTTGTAGACCTCCTAACCCCCGGATCCCTAACAAGATGGTGGCTACAATCAAACTAGTGGGGAATAGGGATAGCCATCGCTGATGGCAGAAATCACGGATTCTAGACCGCAGGGAAACCTGTGTATGGGGAAGAGCAGGGACTTGAGGCTGGGGGTAGTAGTCTTGGTCTTCTAGAACAGTTTCTACTGGGGTCACTAAGGGGCTGTAGGGATGCCATAAGGGTTGTTCGGCACCTTGTCGGAGTCCTTGCCAGGTGGGGGGTGTCTCCGCCGGATTTTGGTAAATAATGGGCAACCAGGTGGCACAGGGGAAACGGGGTTCAAGATCCTCCAATCTTTGCCGCGCTTCTTTGACAGCAAGATGAAACAATTGTCCTTGGGAAAAAGATTTAAGAAAGTGCTTCAGAAAAGATTGGGCTACTTCGTCGGGGACGGGTTCGCGCATGAGCACAATAGCCGGGATCTGTAAATCAGCAAGGGGATGGGCTAATCCCAAGCCATCACAGGAGTTAAAAATCGCTAGCTTCAGTCCTCGACGAATGGCAGCTTGCAGCGCATATTTGAGCTGATGGATCGTTAATGCTTCTTGCCCATTGAGCCAGATTTGTCCTGTATGGCAGGAATCTCGACTGTGACTATGGCCAGCAAAAAACAAAATGTCCCAGTGTTGTTCCCAAAGTTGGTCTGTTAAGGTGTGTCGATTGGGTTCCACTAACAACTGCACATGGGCTTGAGGCAATTGTTCGAGGATGGTGCGATCTGCTTGGGTATCAATGCCTTGACTACTCCCTAAAATTGCCAGGACATTCACCTTAGATTTGGATGGAGATTGATATCGGCTGCCTTCATAGATGGGGGCACTCAGGGCAATTTCAGCGTCAGGATAGCGCTGGAGTAATTCCCACTGATGCCAGGGCAAACGTTGTAATTGTAGATCATCCGTTTGCAAAAGGACTCGGATACAATCGCTAGGTAATAGTTGTTCCAGCCATTTATCTCGAATTGGACGAAAGGCTTCAGCCAATAGCCATTGATTTAGGCTGTGCTGTAAGACTTGAGCGGTTTGTTCGCAGGCTGCATATAGCTCTTGCCAAGCAATGTTGGTGACTTGCTGGGCTGGTGCGTCTAAACGGGTCGTCAGTCCTAAACTCAGGTAGGCTGATTGCCAAGCTTGGTAGGATTGGGGAAGTTCAGGTGCCTGGGGGACGGCGGCCACCATCTCTATAGAGGGTCGATGTCCTTCCTGGCCGATTTGGAGCGTCACAGGAAAGCCCTGCTCGAAGTTACCTTCTCCAATCTTTAAGACTACTAACTTATCCATGGCTACTCCCGTCTCCTGAGCCATCCCTGGAACCTGCTAAATCCATTGACCTCAAATGATAAATGTTTCCGTGACGCTCTGCTCTTCGTACTCTAAGGCTAGATGGAACTGCTCTCCAGGCAAGCCGCTGAACTGGAGTTGTAAGCAGCTATCTGCTCGCCGAGATTGAGCCTCCAGGAAAGGAAATTGATTCGCATCTAGGATCCGCAAACTCAAGTTGGCTGGCAAATATGCAGAGGGGCTTGATGGAAACAGTTGGACGCGAATTATCCTTTGACCCTCTCCTTTGGTTTGCTGCAGATTCAGGATTAATACTACGGATAAATTCTCAGCCCAATCCTGGAACTGAATCCGCTTGCCTCGTTTGATATGAATAACGTTAGGGGCAAGATCTGAGGTTGGGATGGTTGTTGCACTTCTAAAATTGATCGCCACTTCAGGGTAAGGAGCGGATAAGAGTGAATCTACGGTTCGCCAGCTTTGATCAAACACCCCTTTGAGCCACTGACCTAAGTCTTCTATGCGAGGCCCCTCTGTGATCGCCGCCCAAGCAGGTTGGGGGGCGACAGCAGGCATGAATTCACTAATATGAGCCAGTAATGATTCTAGGGGTTGCAACTGATCAAGGGAGATATTGCCGACTGCGGCGGAAGGTGTAAATCCTAAGATGTTTGCCTGACGATGATCCTCAGCAATAACGACGATGACATAACCGATGCGATCGCACCAAACTTCAGGTGGTAGAAAACAGATCCGCGCATTGGGTAAAACGGGTCGACATTCCAACGTCCCGATCCCAGCAATCACGAGGTCAGCAACATCAGCACAAAGCCGAACAAGGGGATTCCAACTATCACTGGCTTGCAAGTCACAAGGGATATCCATCAAGGCTAAGTAATCTTGAACCACCCAAACTGCCAAGGTATTGAGATAGACTTGTTGTTGTTTTTCGAAGGTGGGTTGTTGATGCCCAAAAGTATGGGCTGTATCCCTAGCCGCTTGTGTGATCGGCAAGGTCAATGCGTCGTTCATTAGGGAAGGCATGCCGTCAAATTCTAGAACTTCTATTATAAATATCCTTGTGACTGGCCAAAATTACGCAAACGAGGTTTACATTGCCGTTGATAAAAACTACTCAGGGTAGAAACAGGCAAACCAAATTCTGCTGAAATCTCTTCCCAACTTCTTTCTGGGGGTAAACGCCTTAAGAGCAAGGCTTGACAATTTATATCTTTGTGATTTTGGATGTGGACACTTTGTAATTCCCCTGAAGGATCCGTTTCCACCCAATGACGCGTCTGTTCCAAAATGGGTGGGATATCCGGGGGAGCAGCCAAATTGGCAGTTGTATCTCTGGTTTTGCCAATAACTCCAGGGACAAGGGGAGAGGTGCATTGGGTCAGATGCTTTTGGTGGTCAATGTGAAAATCTTGTAAACGCCATCTCAAATATCGATTCAACCAGGTAATCACACTACTGCGATTGGGATCATATTGCTCACCTGTGCCCGGCTCACAAACATTCTGACAAAAGTAAACCCAAGTTTGCTGTAAGGCATCTTCGTAGTAGGGCGTATTCTCATGCCAAAGTTTGTGGGACTGTTCAATCAGTCGCACCATTCTGGTGAGGCACTGCCTCCGTTTCAGGTGACCCGAAGGATATTGACGTGCTTCTTGGATCAGTTGACCCAGTTGCTCATCGAGAGGTAACATGCGTTGCTCAGTTAGTTGCATAGGTCACCCACCTATTTCCCCTTTTCGTAAATATCTTCAACAGATGTTTTCAGAACCCACCATCAAACGAGTCATCAGTTCCAGCGTTATTCAGACGACGAAAGTCCGTCCTGTGTTTAGGACTAACCTGGCATCATAACCCTATGGGCAACCTTGCCCAGCTTTACCCAACAAAACCAGTCCCTATTCAGTTGTTTGACGCTTGATCTCCTATTGGGAGATTACTTAAGAACACTACAAGAGAATGGAACCTGGAGATGTGAGATGAATCACTCGCTAGCTAGGGGGAAGGTAGCTTCACCCTATTCTAAATTCCCATATCGGCAGAAACCAAGGCAAGGGAGCAGAACTTTAACTTTTATTGCGTTGCTGAAGGGGGACAACCCCCTGGAAATCTGTAAAATTGTAAAGATAAACGTAATGTATGGTTTACTCTGACCACCTATGACTTCAGATTCAAGTAATCCTTCCCCAACCGCTGATGCTAACTTACCTACCCCTGGGAGCAAACGACTGAGAAACTTCTTGGTAGCAATAGTTGCGATCGCCCTCAGTACCATCTTGTTTTTAGGCTCTCGTCAACACAACCAACAGCCCTCCTTATCTACCCTCGCAGCCCATTCCACCCCTTTAGACATAGCACTCACCAACGAAAAACCGACTTTGATGGAGTTTTATGCCAATTGGTGTACCAGTTGTCAAGCCATGGCCGATGACATGCACAGTCTAGAGAAACAATTTGCAGACGAGATCAATTTTGTCATGCTCAATGTGGATAACAGTAAGTGGTTGCCGGAAATTTTGAAGTTTAAAGTCAATGGCATCCCCCACTTTGTCTTCCTCAACGCCAAAGGTGAAGCCTTGGCCAGTAGTATTGGTCAACAACCCCGCAGTATTTTATCTGAGAATCTCACAACCCTGGTTACAGAAGGAACCTTATCAACCCCAGCCATGAGCGGACCAACATCTCTATTTCAACCTGCGGTCAAGGGCAAGAATGACGATCCACGCAGTCATGGTGGATTGTCCACCAACGCCGAATTCTGAATTTCGACCTCCGAACTCTGCACGGAATGTTGAATATTGGAATATTGACTTCCTTGCAAAATATCCCAACTGATCAACTACAATGGGGGATTGTAGTTATTAAGTTTGAGTCCGTCGAGGAGGCAGATTGTCAAAGTTTATTCTGAAAGTTCTCTGGTTAGATGAGAATGTTGCCTTAGCCGTTGATCAAGTTGTCGGTAACGGCAGCAGCCCTTTAACGTCCTACTTCTTCTGGCCTCGCAATGATGCTTGGGAAAATCTCAAAACAGAATTAGAGAAAAAAACTTGGATTGACGAAGTTGAGCGGATCTCGATTCTCAATAAAGCGACGGAAGTTATCAATTATTGGCAAGAAGAAGGACGCAAACGACCCCTAACGGAAGCGAAAGCCCGGTTCCCAGAAGTGGTCTTTACTGGCACTGCCTAGAATGGCAAGCGATCGTTTGACTAAGGCTCTTCAGGGTTAGGCTGTGGGGGCATGTCTATTTGTGGTAAAGGTGCTGTGGAAGGTATTGAAGGTGGGTTACTAGCAGAAGGAAGTTCTAACTTGTAAATCTGAATTTGATCCAAGCGAGGTCCATCGGTTGAGAGAATGGTGAACTCCAACTCGTGGAACTGATACACTTCCCCCTGCTGGGGGAGTTTCTGCAACTGGAACAATAAAAAGCCCCCTAAGGTTTGATAGTCATCCACAATCGGTAGATCAATTCCCAAGTATTCATTGACTTCCTCTAGATTTGTCTGCGCCTGCACCAGGAAGGTGTGATTGTCCAGCTCTTGAATATGAGTGGCTGGATCACTAGCAGGAGAATCATCCATATCAATGATTTCATTCACCAAATCGTTGAGAGTGACCAACCCTGCGGTACCATTCACCTCTTCTTCCCGCACCATGACGATATCTAGGTGATATTTTTGCATAAGCTGTAAGACTTCGTTGATGGGAGTGCCTTCTGGGACAAACCAGACTGTTTGTACCCAGGTTTTTATTGGGGTATTGCTTTGTAACTCCCCTTTGGCTAGGGCAATGGCCAGGTCTTTGAACCGAACCATCCCGCGAATATCATCTAAGGACTCTCCCATGACGGGGTAATAACTATGACCAGAGTGAGCCATTTCTTCTAAAAGCATTTGAAAGGTGGCCGATTCCTCCAGAGCATCAATCCTAGTTCGAGGAATCATGACTTCTTCTACTAAGACCTCTGCAAACTCAAACACATTGGTGAGTAATTCTCGTTTATCAGCCTCTAGTCCAGTGGATTCGGTGGATGTGGCAATCATTAACTGCAACTCTTCTGGCGTTACCTGGTGGTACCAGTAATGGTCTGAATATTGAATGCCCACAACTCGTAACAGCCAACGCGTCGATTGATTCAAGATCCAAATTAACGGGTTAAACAAGCGCGCAATGGTTAGGCTAGTGGGGCCTAAACAGCGAGCCAGTTGTTCAGCATAGAGAAGTGCTAAGGCTTTCGGGCACAATTCCCCGAGGACAATTTGCAGATAGGCAATGGACACAAATGCCATTGGCACGGCCACAGAATGAGCGAGTAGGGTGCGCGTTTGGCTAGGCAAGTAGCTATGCTCAAACCAAGAGGCCAATAACGCAGCAACGGTATTTTCACCTATCCAGCCTAGGGCTAAGCTGGATAGAGTGATGCCAATTTGGGTAGTTGATAATAGACGAGCAATGTCCTGTTGTAATCGCTGTACCAGTTTTGCTTGAGCATCTCCTTCTTGAGCCAGTTGGTTAATTCGAGAGCGGCGCACGGAAACAATCGAAAATTCAGCCGTCACAAAAAACCCATTAATCGCAATTAGGGCGACAATGGCAAGGAGTCGAGTGCCGACATCTGCTATCTCTGGTGATGGCAATCTAGCAGCAAGGGTTGAAAGACTGAGGAAGACCCAGCACGGTAATAACGGGTAAGGCGTCATACAAGCTGAGATTTTACAAAATCTAACAGATGCTTATGACAGTAGGCTATTCGATCGCAGCCTCGAATACTCTCTAATCCAGCATAATTTATCGATGCGATCGCACTCATTAATCCGCTAATCTAGTACGGGAATATTCTGCACATCTAATTTCACATTTTGATCAGGATAATCATTTAAAGACAAAGAAATCGTTTTCACATTCTCTGGTGGCACATCCAAGATTTTGATCGTGCCAAAAAAGGTTTCACCCTTGGGTTTAAATTCTGTGGGCAATCCGCGAATTTCAGAAAATAGCGCTTGGCCTTGATCGTCAGTGATATCTAGAAAAGTATAAACAAACTGAATCGTCTTATTGCTGGTATTTTGCAAAGCCACCTTAAGAACGAGGGTATTATCTTCCTGGATTAAAGACCTGATCTCAAGATTCATCCCTTGGCTCTGGACTTTAACCGGAAAAGATTGGGTGGTGGGTTTGGCATCCTCCGCCTTCTGATCGGAAGTTTTTGCTTTGGCATCCTCCTTGGCTTGTTGTGAGCGTGCTTTTTTCTGTTTCGTTGCATCTGAGCCGCTGGTTTGGGACTTAACCTTGGCAATTAAATCCTTCTCACTTAGAAAATCCGCGCCTTGACGGGGTCGTCGATTCAACTCATCTGTGCTATCTAGAAAAGGATTGGCTGCAGGTTGGGTAACCCCTTTCAAGGATTGACGAGCAAACCAATAGCCCGCAGCACCAGTCAAAGACCCCACAAGGATTACCAATCCTAGCAGAAACAAGGTTTTTTGTACCGAGGGATCCAAATTAAATCGCTCCCTCGGTTTATTTAGAGCTTTAGGCGTTTTTGCTGAATTCACAAGCCGAAATCGTCTACAGATAACAAACTAGAAACACTAGAACTAAAGCATTGGCTAGCCTAGCTCAAGTTAAGCCGATGGGATATCCTGATCATGGTAGTTCGAGATCAGTAATAATATAACTTAAGAATTGCCAGGGTTGGCCGAGCGGTTGAGGCAGCGAACTCATAATTCGCCCTAGGCAGGTTCAACTCCTGCACCCTGGATATCAAGACTCTAACGAAAAATAGCCCGATTTCCTTTGTCAAAATCGGGCTATTTTCATAGATGATAGAGATGATTAGGGGCTATCTTCAACAACCCTACCAAAGAGCAGGTACGGGTGACGCTGGCAGAGGATTATATTCAGGAATCGGAGGAGCAGCAGGTTCTTCAGCCTCTGAATTGCCAGCTCCTGACAGACTTTGTAACTCTAGCAACGATGTTACATAAGGATTCTCCAAATCCCGAGTCCGCATCGTCGGAAAATCATCATCTTGTTCTTGGATTAAATCTTTGTAAATCGCTTCAACCCGCTCACTAGCATTTCTAATTTTCCTTTCAGAGGTGTCAACGCTAAAGGCAAAATTCGCATCTCCTCCTAAACTTTGATCAACCCAATAATCATCAAGTTTGGACTGCTGATCCAAGATTTCAGGGATGCTGGATTGACGCAGGGGTTTCTCTTGTAAGTTGGTCTGTTCAGCTAAGACTACATTATTCCCAGCCAGAATCAAGGTGGCTAGTGCTATTCCCCCACTCCAGTGTTTGAAACTTACACCCATGCTAATTATCCTTAATAGATTTTTGATTGGCATGCATTAGTCTACCCATTTAATATGGCAATTTATGCTTTGATCGCCATCTTTACTACACACACACTATTTAACCAAATCTTTAATTTGATCGATAATTTGAGAAGGTGCTTCCGGCGGCACTGGATCGGTGGCAGCAGGGGCAGATGGGGGTTCAGAATCCTCTTGTTCTACAGTGGCTGGGCGCACGGAACCATTATAGCTAATGTTAACGATCCCTGGTGGTGTCACGGTAGCAACGGTTTCCACGGTAGGGGTGGTAAATCCAGGGGAACCACCTTTGAAGGAAAAGGTAAGACTGCCATCTTCATTTTCAACAAAAGGAGAATCAATGGCGGGACCATACATGGCTGGTTCGGCGCGATAGCTATTGAGTCCGCCGTTTTTATTCTCAGCCGCTTGTCGGGCAAGATTTTTAGCGCGGGTGAGGAAGAACGGATCAACGTTTGTTTTATCTTGGGCTACCCGCAGAGGCTGGGTAACCTGGGATTGAGTAGTATTTTCCTGCGCTTGAATGGGAGTAGAAGCAAGGGTTAAAGGGGTTAGAAGGATGGATAAAAACAGTAAAGATCGATACATAAGTCGTGATTTGGTAAACAATAGCAACAACTGATGGGGTGTTGAAAGGCTTGTATATCCCTGTGGCATAACATGTAAATTGTTTAGACGCCTACTTTCTAGACCTGTTCCAATGTCCAATTTATCTACACAAAGCAAATCATGACATCCATCCGCATTGGGAATGGCTACGATATTCATCAACTGGTTGCAGGTCGTCCTCTGATTTTGGGGGGCATTCGGATCGAACATCCCTTAGGGTTACAAGGCCATAGCGATGCCGATGTCCTCACCCATGCCATCATGGATGCGCTCTTGGGGGCGTTGAGTTTAGGGGATATTGGCCATTATTTTCCACCCACGGATCCCCAGTGGGCTGGGGCAGATAGTTTAAAGTTATTGACGCAGGTTTACGGTCTAATTATGGAGCGGGGCTGGCAGATTGGCAATATTGATTCGGTGGTGGTGGCGGAGCGACCAAAGCTTAAACCCTATTTGGGAGCCATGGGCGATCGCATCAGCCAAGTCCTTCAAGTCCGCCCTGATCAAATCGGCATCAAAGCCACCACCAATGAAAAATTAGGACCTGTGGGCCAAGAACAGGGGATTTGTGCCTACGCAGTCGCCTTACTGACCTCTGCTGCCTAAACTGCTTGTGATCCGTTGCAGGCGATACCCCGTATGAGTGATGCTAATGTTCCATCTGTAGCACCCTTAATTCTAGGCATTGACCTAGGGGGGACGGCGATTAAACTAGGATGCTGTGATCCTCAGGGTAAGTGTATGCGTTCCCTGACGATCCCCACTCCTCAACCCTCTACGCCAAAAGCGGTTTTGGCTGCGATCGCCAGTGCTGTCCACGAGATTGATCCCCAACGAACCATCCCAGCCATTGGCATTGGCATGCCAGGTCCTACGGATATTGCGGGTCGGATCGCCAGAATCGCCATTAATTTGGATGACTGGCATGAAGTCCCTTTAGCAGATTGGGTAGAGGCGGCAACAAACCGACCCACCACCCTCGCCAATGATGCCAACTGTGCAGGTCTAGGAGAGGCCCTATATGGGGTAGGGCAGCCTTTTAAAAATATGATTCTGCTTACCCTAGGGACTGGCGTTGGTGGGGCGATTATTCTCAATGGCGATCTGTTTACAGGTCGGAGCGGCTCTGCGGGGGAATTGGGATTAATTACCCTCAGACCCGATGGCCCCCCCTGCAACAGTGGCAATCAGGGATCCTTGGAACAATTTGCCTCGGTACAGGCGATCCGCCGCGATTGGCATTGTGAACCCCACGAATTGGCAGAGCGGGCACGAGATCAGGATGAAGGTGCGATCGCCTTTTGGCAAGACTACGGTCGTAATTTAGGGGCAGGTCTGGCAAGTCTGATTTATGTGTTGACTCCTGAAGCCGTGATTTTGGGAGGGGGAATTGCGGCTAGCGCTGATTTATTTTTGCCCTGGGTAGAAGCTGAAATTGAACGGCGGGTCATGCCCACTTCCCGTGAAGGCTTAGTGATCCTCCCTGCCGCTTTGGGCAATCAAGCTGGGATGATTGGGGCTGCTCAGTTGGCTCGACAACGGTTCGGTTACTAGGAGTCTGTCAATTTTTAATTGATGAGTCAAAAATTTTGTGGAGGTTATTCTTTGAGGATTTTCAACCTATTAAAACACTTTTGAGAGCACCCTAGTCTGACTCGAAACTAAGGTCGTCAAACTTCAGAGTCTTACAGTTTTCAGTGATGGTCCTGATCACTTGGTCAGTAGGTTGATTAGAAAACTGAACTTGGATGTCCAGTTTCACTTCAACCTGAGCACCTGCCACTTCTGAGAGATGCTGAATGATCTCTTCGGCAATACGACCAGCATCTTTACCGACGCGGTATGCATCTAGTGAAACAGAGCCGAAGAAGCGATTAATCTGTCTTGGTTGAGGTGTTGCTTGTGGATATGATGTTGAGCTAGTTGCCTCTCTCGTAGAAGGTCTTACTGCTGCGCTTTGTCCAGCCGAGCTATAACCTTTGGTTGCTGTAGCCTTGGCTTGCTGTTCTACATTGACCTGATTTTGGGCGACCTCAGGTTTGACGATAAAGCCCGTGAGACTCACTGAGAAAGACTCGCCACGGTTCGTCACTAGGTTGAGATACTTTCCGGTTGCTTCATCATGGGAAGCTGCATAGGCAAATCCATCAATCAACACCTTGCCCTCAAATTCGTCTTTGATGGCTTGGAATAAGCAGTATTGGTCTTTCAACCTAGGTAGATATGGATGGGTAGCGAAGAATTCCCAAAGCTGTTGGATTTGGATATGATTCCGACCCTGCCAAAGATTAAAACGTTCTAGGTCAAGCTTCAGACGATCGCACCCATATTCAGGCAATAGATCCTCGCGGTCTACCAGCTTTTTGCTCACCTGTGCGGCAAGATTCGTCTC
Source organism: Acaryochloris sp. CRU_2_0 (assembly GCA_012034865.1). Classification (GTDB taxonomy): domain Bacteria; phylum Cyanobacteriota; class Cyanobacteriia; order Thermosynechococcales; family Thermosynechococcaceae; genus Acaryochloris. The sequence goes on from JAAUOM010000069.1 coordinate 18,829, forward strand.
TTTGTCATACTGGCCCGTTAGCTTCAGCGCTTCGATCTCTACGTCCTTGGTTCCGGCTTTATCAGGTTCTTGACTGGGGTAGAGGCACCATGTCCAAACATTTTGAATCAGCCGATTAACAGCGGCTTCAGCTTCTTTGCGTTTGCTATTGGCTTGGGTCGTTTGGTTGCGGGTCAGATCGAGAGCAGTATCTTCACTGATGGATTTCCAGGCGATCGCAAATCGAGTTACCTCTTCTAAGGCAGACAGTTGTGATTGTTCCGGTGCCAGAAACACCAGCATATTTTTAAAGAGTCTGGGTTGATTGCCCCGTTTCTCCAAGATGGTATTGATAATTGTTCGGGCGGGGCTATCGTCTGCATTTTTGATAGCTGGGTAGTCTGGACCTAAGATCACCAATCGTGCTTCTTTTTCATCCGCAATTTCATCGCCCTCGTGAGTGTATACGTGCAGACCTGCGAACTCGGCTCGTTTACGGTTATCAGCCTCAGATTGAAGGTATTCGATGATTTTGGCATGGACTGTATTAGGTTCAAACTGTTGAGCGCGATCTTGAGCCAGACGAGTCACGCTGGGTTGAATGGAATACCAATAGCGGCGGGCGTCTTCGTAGAGATAAGTCGCTCTTCCGTTGAGACGGCGGATGGCATCACTAAAAGTCGCAATCGTTTCACCGGGTTGGACACAGCCCAGGTTAATCTTCTTGTCTTCGATGCCGGGATTGGAGCCTTTAGAGATAGGAGCCGATCCCATGAAAATGGTGCGGGCCACGCGACGGCTGGCATGGTAGCGCCCCAGGGTTTGGTTACTTTTATCGATTTCGCGGGGAAGTGCGTTAGGGCCGTCGATATCTTTATCAATGACGGCCTTCCAACCATCGTCTAGGTAGTAGGTGAGACTGTCCATGACGGTGCGATCGTCGATGGGCAGCGTGGAGGGCATAATCAACAGGTTGTGATCGTCCTGCTCCCAGAGAGAGTGAATGACGGAGGCCATTAAGCGCAAGACGCCTCGGGTTTGCTGAAATTTTTCCAGGGAAGACCAGTCGTTGTAAAGCCGCTCAAACATCTCAGGATGGATGGGATAACAGCTTTCAAGTTTGTATTGGTAGCTCAGCTCTTTGGTGTCGCTGGGGAAATCGTCGGAGTTTTGCCGATAGATGTTCATGTAGGCTTTGATGACCGCATCCCGCTCCGCAAATTCTTTTGAAGAGAGCGGTTCAAACAGACGACGGCGAATAATTTCGTAGCTTTCTTCGGCGCTAGCGGGTCGCCAACTGGTCTGGATGCGGTTGAAGGTATGCTTGAGAGTTTCGAGAGCCACTTGCCCCCCTTCCCCGCCTGCTTCTTCTTTGGTTTTGGGCAGACTCGCAACGAGCAGCGTATTCGGACAGGCTTTGACGGCTTCGGTGAGGACTTGAGCAAAGGTAAGGTTAGCGTCAAAGAAGGGGGTGTTGTAGACGTTGCGGATATAGGCAACCCATTCATCGATGATGATTAGGGCTGGTGAACATTGCTTGAGGAGGGCAACCACGGATTCGGTACCGGGACTGGTCCGATTTTGGTCGGCATCGGCCAGCAGTTTGTAGCCTTTCTGGCGGCCTAGTTGCCAAGCGAGTTCGCCCCAAACCGTTCTAATCTCGGTCCCGTCAGGTTTGATCGATTTTTCATCGACGCCCAGGGAAGTGCCAACAAAGATGGCAGTATTGACGATGGGGGGTAGGGTCTCAATCTTTAGAGCTTTGAGCAGTTCTTCAACGCCGACCAGACTGGGGGCGATTTTAAGGTTCTCAAACAGATGCATGAGCGCCAGAAGGGAGTGGGTTTTACCGCCACCAAAGTTGGTTTGTAGCTCAATGACCGGATCACCTTGATTGCGAAGCAGGCGTTTAAGGGCGTTGTTGAGCAGGTCGCGCAGTCCTTGGGTGAGATGGGTGCGTTGATAGAATTCTCTGGGATCTTGGTATTCGCTGGAGGCTTCGCCACGGTGGACTTGGGCGAGGTCGGCGGCAAATTCGGCCCGTTGGTAGTTCCCGGACGAGACATCAGGGTGAGGAGCCACGATGTCTCGCCAGGGCTTGAGTCCGGCTTGGGGAGTGCTTTCGAGTTTGGACACATAGCGGATCCGGTTGCGGGCCTGTTCTGCATACACGTCGCGCTGTAGGTCTGTACGGATCGTGCGAATTTCGCTAGCGTTTTTGGCGTCGGAGATGGCCGTTAACATGCGTTCGGCGGTGTCAAGTGCCCGATAGGTGTCATCGGAAGAGAAGGGGCGATCGTGCGCCCAGTCGTTACGGACGGCGAGAAGTTCGTTCAGCCAAGAGCGTTCGGTTTTGCCGAGGGTGCCCCGAAAAATATCATTCCAGGTGCGATCCATGATCTTGAGCAGCGCGTACTTATCCCAGATGATTTTGCCTTCACTGTCTTGGTCAATGGGGTCGCGGAGATGGCCTGCAATTTGGTTAACCCAGTCTTTGCCGTAGTAGGTGCGGAACCGTTGTTCGGCGTAGGGAGCTAGTCCTACCTTAAGGAGGTTTAAGCCTATATCAATTCGTTCGCGGTTACTCAGAGCCATATCGGGTACCAGCTAGGTGGGCAGTGAGGGATTATTTAGAGGTCGAGGGTGGTTTGTAAGGGTTCCTGTTGGTGGATTTCATTGGCACGGGCCACAATATCGGGCCAAGCGGTGACAAGATCATTGTAAGCAAGGGCTTCTTCGGTCCATTTTTTTCGGTCGCAAATGGCATAGAGGCGGTAGGCGAGGTCGCGGGCAATTTGGCCAATGCTGATGTCTACATGGTTGAGCTGATTGAGCAGTTGGGCGGGGGCGGTTTCACCGCCGGTTGTTTGATAGCGATGGATTAGATGCTGGGTGGCTTCCCAGGCGCAGAGGCGGTTGTCTTTGAGAGGGTTCCAGTCTGGGGGGAGTTCAGTGCGGCGCAAAAGTCTCACGTTTCCGGCTTTGGCTTCGAGGATGCCTGAGTCTTGGACACCTTGGACGGAGACGTTACGGGCGGTGGCGAGGGTTTCAGCGATGCCGTAGTCGTCGGGTTCCATGCCGAATTGCTGGAACCAGGTGATGGCGAAGCGGGTGTCGGGGTCGTATTCGCCCTCTTGTTCGGCGAGGTATTCGTCGAGGGCTTTGTTGATCAGTTGGAGGGCAGTGCGGACGGTCATAGGGGAACCGTCGGCCTCCATAACTTTGCTGTAGCGGGTGAAGATGGCCATGCCTGGACCGATGGAGGCTTGGGCTAGATCTACTGGGGCGATGTTGCTGCGTTGAAGGGTTTTTAGGGCTTTGGGGAGTTCGCGTTTGAGGGCTTTGATGAAGTCGCCGCGTGTGGTGAGTTGGGCGGTGGAGGATTGTTTACGGCAGACGAGGACAACGGAAGTGGCTAGAGCGTTACTGCTATGACCGCGCATCCGATTACTTAATTCTGTGCGGAGCGGTAAGGTGCCATTGACTGAAAGCCCTGCCTGAATGACGGCTTCTAGAAAGGTTTCCCAGCCTGTTGAGGAAATGCCTTTTTCTGTGTCTTCTGATTGCTTAAATGCATAGTAAATTGTGACGGGGTACTCAGATGGCTGCTGAATTTGAATATGCCTCATTGCCTGAGTCATGCCTTCCATAAAGAATTTTTCTGCTTTTCCTTTGCTTCCATGACGATAAGGATTTGCAACCAGTTCAGAATCTTTAGGTGCGGTTAGGGTAGAAAATTCATTGGGATAGATTGATTTTAGGGTGCGTCTTAGCCAGACATAAAAAAAGTCGGACAAATCAGAATAACCCACGTTATCAAAATAAGGTGGATCTGTAGAAACAACGGAAGATGAATTTCGAGATTCAGAATTGATTTGATTAGATATATCTCTATGAAAAACTCTTCCATTTAGGTTGGATGGGGCTTTTTCAATAGCTTTCCAAATCCAATCAAAGCAAGAAGTAAAATTCCCTGTTGATTCAGAGAATAGATTTGCTTCTGCATAATCCCAAATCATTGGTATGGCTTGCCGTCCAAAAGTATTTCTAATAGTGTCTCTCCCAGAATGCCATGAGCAGATAGATGAGTTGTAGTCAGCTAATTTATCTACGGCAAAGGCGAGGTAGGTGGCGATCGCATCTGCATAAGCCTTTGCACCATTACCACCATCTCGCAACCGTTTGTCATCCTCTTTCAGCTCGGCTTTAATAGAATCTTGATAAGCCTGCTCTCCAGCTTCAAGAACTAAATCTGAGAATGTTGTTAGTGCAACTAATTGACGATTTGTAAATAGATTCTTATATTTCAGCATTCCATATTCTTGAATGCGAAAACCCAGAGCCTTTTCAGGTAAATTTGTTTCTGGAACATCTGGCGGTTCTGAAATTTCTGCTATCGCTTCAATTTCTGATGTTGGCGATAAATATATACGCCCTTTCTTTCCTTCAGCCACAACTGCCATAAGACGAGATTGTATTCGACCTGCCTTAGCTTCTGAACGAACATATTTAAAAGGCATAGGCACACCAGACAGCAAACAAATAAAACCTCCCCGTGCTGTTTTTGTCCCTGTTTTAATGCTGTTGAGTTGTTCAGCAGGGATAGGCAATCTGTGGACTTGAAAAGTATAGGATTTGCCATCTTCAGCAATGATTGGCTCAATCCAGGCTTCTTTGCCTTTTTTGCTAGATAGTAAAAATGATGCGGCGAGCGGCACATGCACCCCGCCTAATGCTGGGTTAGGGCTTGCCACGGTTCGTGCCCAGATCCAGGCAATGACAGTGAGTTCCTCTTGCCCCCCTTCTCCCGCCTTGGGAGAAGGGGCTGGGGGATGAGGGTCTTCTCCTTGAGTAAGTGCAATGGGTGGGAGTTCTGCGGAGATTTTGCCCTCACCCCCAGCCCCTCTCCCAAGCTGCTATCCATTACACACAAGTCGGCAGACTGTAGACAGGGCTTAGGTCTTAGAAACAAGTTGTGCTCCTTCGAGTAAATGGTGCAATACCCCAATCCCTCTCCAAAGAGTTTTCAATCCAGGCTCACCATCCCCTTTACGGGCAAGGAATCCCCCCAATTGAGCAATCCAGCGCACGGCTTGATGAAGGGTGGGTGGTTTTTG
>JAAUOM010000189.1 GCA_012034865.1 Acaryochloris sp. CRU_2_0
GTTCATCTTCGTAGGTCAGTGTACCTCTTTGCCATCATTTTTGCCCTAAATTTGGGCACGGGTATATTATCTGCGACCCCCATAGCAAGAAGCAGATGCAAACCAAAACCGAACAACCCCAACAACAGCCCATCGTGGATCTGTCCCCCCTGCTGAGTACCCCGCTGCCTTGGATGATCTGCATGATTGGCTTTCTGCTAATCCTGGCAACAGTCCTCGATAGTCAAAGCGGGCGCAACAAACGCGATGCCCGCTTTGCCACTCCTAGAGAAGTTCGCAAAGCCAGAAGGCGAGGACTCAAACAGATTCGGGATCGCAAAGTAGACGAGTGTGCCTTGAGTTTGGGGAGCGATCGCAAGCTCATCCTCACGGATTGCCAACCTGGAATCAGCGTGATTGGTGCGAGTGGCTATGGCAAAACCCTCAGCATCGTGGATCCGTGTATCACCGATGCCCTCCAGCAAGAAATGACCTGCATCATTTATGACATCAAAGGGCTTCTGCAAAAGCGTCACGCTGCCCATGCCCACCGATTGGGTTATCAGCAATATTTCTTCTGTCCCGGCAAAGATTACACGGATAGCCTGAATTTGCTGGACTTTATTCCAGAACACAGTGGCTCCAAAGAAGCCCTAGAACTGGCCAAGACCATCAATGCCAACTTTGAAGTCCCCGGCAGTCGCAAGGATGGCTTTTTTGGTCCCCAAGGCGACAGCTTACTGAAGACAGTGTTTCTACTCGCTAAAAGCCATGTCTATCAAGATCTCGTTTCTGCTTGGGGGTTCCTCAGCCTAGAAGAACTGCCCCAACGCCTACTGGCTGCTCACCAGTATGGTCTATTCGACTTGGGAGGTGATCTGGACTTTTGGGCCAACCAAGCGGCCTTGGGATTGCGCTCTGTTTCCAAAGCGGAGAAGACTGCTGGGGGGATTGTGGGCACCGCAGTGACAAACTTCCAGGCGCTGATGGATGCAAGTGTCATCCCTGCGATTACCCAATCATCGATTCCCTTGGATCTGCCCAGCAAACAAATTGTGTGGGTGCAAATTGACGAGAATGCTGAGAGTACGACCGCACCGCTTTGTGCTGCTGTGATTCACATGCTGGTGCGCCGCAACCTCAATGCCGAAGTGAATCGAGATCGGCCTCTGTTTCTGTGTTTGGATGAATTCACCTCGATCCGCTTACCCGATATCGAGCGCTGGATTAACCTCTTCCGAGAATACGGTCTGTGTTGCCTGTTGTCGTACCAAAGCGATGCCCAGATCAACTTGCGGTATACCCGCGACCATGCGATGTCTATTCTCAGTTCTCTGGGAACGAGCATTCACTTCCGCACGGGGCATCCTGCCACGGATAAGAGCTTGAGTGAGTCTCTAGGGACGGTCACGGAAATTTACAAGACCCATTCTAGGGGGTACAGCCGCTCAGGGGGTAGCCACAATCAATCCGAGCAGCGTCAAAAAGCATCCTTAATCACATCAGATGAGATCAATGGATTGGGTCGAGGGGAGTGCTTGATCCAGTCCCCTGGCTGGCAGCAGCGGGCGTATCGACTCAAGGTGCCCGTGAACGAAGCCGATGTAGCCATGCAAAAGGCGGATAAGGCACTGTGGTACTCCCACGTCCACCCTTTCTTGAGGCTTTGCCATGCTTCTCGGGATCATGGCATCACCCCAGAGCGGATTGTCAGTGAACGAGCAGACATTGCCGAATCGATGCTGCCCACAGCAGAAACCTTGGACAAGCTCGGCAAATCTAAAGAGCTGAGTGAGCGCAAAGCAGAAGTTAATGCGATTTGTACAGAAGGAGGTGCATAACTATGTCAACCGATGATCAAGACGTCAAAGAGATGATTGGTGCGAGTAGAGAGTTTTTGCAAGCACTGCTAAAGGTGGGGATTGACCTCCATTTCATGAGACCGCCCAAAGTGACCGCGACCTTTAAGCAAGCCGTGGAGGTCGCCAGAGAAGGACAACAACGGGGTTTTAGTGCGAAAGAACTCTCAGAAGCGATTCAGCAGACAGGAGTATTGGATTCGGTCAAAGCTCAAGGGGGCGATGTCAACAAAGCGGAGTCTTTGATTCTGCGTCAGGCCAAGATATTGAATGCTGTACAGCAGTTTCCCAGTTCCCCGCAACGGGATCGGCAGATTAACAGACAGGAGGAACGCTAGTCATGGAACTTAAATATCAAAACTTCATTGACGAAAAATATCGAGAGCTACAGGAGGCAGAACAGCTCGTCTTCAGCGCCAGACCCAAGCTGGGCGTAGTAAAAAAAGGCATTCAGATTGCAGCAGTGCCGGGGGTCGCGGTCGTTGCGACCCATGCCCCAATTGTGGGTCCATTCGTCGCGAGTGCCGTGGCTCAGGGTACTCATCTAATGCATTCAGGAATCCACAACCTCGCCGCAGATCGGATAGCCCATCACTTTGCAGAACTTTCTGCGAACATCGAACCTGGATGGACACATTGGGCACGGCAAAAGACTTTTGATGCCTGGGCGAGTGTGCGAACTATGGACATGCTGGCCAAGACAGATATGTGGGCACGTCCTTTGAGTGGATTTGCTGCACCCACGATCGTTGGCAAAAGCATTATCGACACAGGCAAGCTAGCAATCAGCTACGCCAAGCAAGGCATTCCTACAGTGGTGGCTCGCCCTATCGTCCATATATGGCAGAGAACCAACTACCTTATCCACCGTGCCCAAGCTTGGTTTGAGGCGATGCTGAGTAAACTTCCAGAGCAGGTGCAACAGAACGTTCGTAGTGCAATTGACAACATACAAAGGAGAACCACAGCAATGGCGGCAGAACCGAATCAATCCCCTACGCCCAATGAGCCAGACCCAGAAAGACGTGCTGAATACGTCAGGCTGTTGTCTGAACACCACAAAGATCCCGGCCTCACCTATGAGCAGATTGCAGAGAATATCCAGGGCAAACCAGACTTAGGGACAGATTATGACAAGCAGGTTGTCTATCAAGCCCTCACAGAAGGGAAAACGCTGGATGAGGCGACCGCGATCATCGCACAGGGACCGAATGTGGTTCGGATGTCTGAGAACAACCTTCAAGATGTCTCCGTGTATTTAGCACAGACAACAAATTCCGTATGGAAACAGTACAACGTTGAGAACGCACCCCCAGAAGTCAATCCTCAAGGCTTGGACAATGGGATGGATATTGAAAATCTACAAGGGAGACAAACACTTATGGCAGACCCCAATCATCAATCCACTGCAATTGAGCCAGACCTAGAAAGACGGGCAGAATATGCGAGATTGTTGTCTGAATATCACAAAGATCCCGGCCTCACCTATGAGCAGATTGAGCAAAACATCCATGGCAAGCCAGACTTAGCCTTAGCCTATGATGAGCAAGTTGCGTATCAGGCACTCAGAGAGGGCAAAGATATTGACGAAGCGACCGCGATTGTTGCCAATGGCCCCACCCTGTCAGAGATGTCTGAGAACAAACCCCAAGATATCCCGCCCTATCTAGCAGAGACTACGAATTCAGCCTTGGAGCAGTACAACTATGACAACAGTTCCAAAGAAGCTGAAGATCTGTTGATGGATAAAATCGTCAACCCCTTGGATAAGCGGGGGGTAGATACCTCCAGGCTGGCAGTCTTCTATAACGGTGAGCAAATATTTGGGATGAAGGCGGGGGATATTGACCGTCGCGTTACCCAGGTTAGTGATGAGCGTATGGAAGCTATCAATGAAGCTTTGCACAACTTTAAGGATTTTGAGGGAGAATTCAAGGTTAAAGTAGGAAACAGGGTGGTTTTACACTTGAAGGAGGGTCAAAAGCTCGTTGACACGTATAATCTTGCCCCTCAAGACATGCAGCGACCAGAAGGCCAATTCAAGACAAAGGAGCAACTTAAACAAGAACAATCTCAGCCTATCGATCCACGATTAGAGCAAGTCAGAAAACAGGGAGGGAATATCGAGCGTGCCCAGAAATACTTTGAACGCGCTGATCAGATTGCTAAGGTTCTTGGCAATGGCAAGATCCAAACCCAGCCCAATAAAGAACCAGCTTTGGCGCACAGTGAACCAGAAGCATAGGAGTGACTACCATGCGTAAATCCAAACGCAAATATGGGTTTCCCCTTGCCCTGCGTAATTTTATACGCAAATATGGGCCTCCCATTGTTTTTCTCTGTCTGATTTATGTAGGAATCGATGCATTTCATGCATTTATCGATTATCTCAAGCGCACATGGGATATAGGGGCTGGGATTACGGCGGTTTCGCTTGTGTTTTGGTTGTATGTAGATTTCACGCTGTCAAGGTTTAGTTAACAAGAGCCAGTCGAGGGAAGAGTTAGCTTTCCCTCTCTACCCTCCGAGATAACTATAATTGAGCAAAACGGTGTTTCTTTCCCGATGAGTGAGCTTTCCATCACTAAAGGTTCAGCAGCAGTGCTGTTGTCTCCGGTTCCTATCCCTAATACGGAACCGGAGCGGTACATCTCGTTTTATCAAGCGCTTAATCTGCGCTTCCCTGATGAAGATACGGGGGATTGGCATTTTCAAGGTGCTTTTTTTGAGAGAACAAAGGGTGAACCTGGTCAGCGAGTTATGCCCCTTTCGGGAAAAGGACAGGCGATTGATACAACCCCTTCATTAGGTCAGCAAGGGGTGCGGGAAATGTCCGCAATCCTTCACAAGCAAGGAATACTCGTTCCACCCGGTCGCCGGGTGTATGTCGCCAACCATTATCGAGCGATCGCGGACTTGGCGATGCTGGATCTTCAGAAAGCTCAACAACCAAGTTCTGCGACAAATCGAGAAATCAACAGTTGGCTGGATACAGCAGAGCAAGTTGAACATCTCAGATGCGATTATCTTGAACATTTGGCCATCCAACTATCGGGTGAGCCACTAAAAATCTTTAAACAATGGATCATGACCGTGAAATTCGATTGACCCCCGCTCAAACCCTTCACCTTCAGGTGATGCAGGCGATTGCTGAAGAAGTGAGTAACACGCCCTATGTCCTAAAAGGAGGGGCCGCTCTTATCTTTACCCGTAAGTTGGATCGCTATTCAACAGACTTAGATTTTGACTCTGGGTTGAAGCTCAATCTCAAAGGTCGGATTGAGCAGGCTGTAGGAGAGATTGAAGGCATTGAACTGAAGTCTTTGAAGTTGGTTAAAGACACAGATACGGTTCAACGCTATAAGCTTCACTACCAGCAACGAGCGGCTGGTCTTCATGAAGATATCTTGCTGAAGATAGAAACAAGTTTGCGTGAGAGTCCCAAACCAGAGGCCATTGAGATTACGTCAGGGATTAAGACCTACCGAATTGATTATCAATTTACTCAGAAGCTGTTAGCCGCTCAGGAACGGACAAGAATAGGTGACCTGTATGATTTGGCTTTTCTGGTGAATCATTATGGATCGCAGCTTGCCAATGAGCAGATAGAGGCCGCGTACCAATTTGCCAACGATCCAGATCAGCTAATCAGTCGCTACAGTTCAAACATAAGAGCTGATGATATTCTTGCTACGTCTGAGAAAATTGAGGACACTGTACTCTCTTTGCATTTTGGTTCAGAACGATTCCTAAATGAGCGGCAGCAAGGGTTAGCCGATATTTCAGATGCCAATGAACGAGATAACCAAGCCCTCTATGACCAGTATTCATTAGAGGTGACTCAGCCAGGTCTGATTGGAGCGGGTCTGATCGCCCAGAACGCTTTGAAAGCAAGCCATTCTAAGGCTGAAGTCGAATTTATACTGCTCAGTCATAATCCAACTCTGCAAGGGATTATGACTGAACAAGGCCAGGACAAAGCAAAAAAGCTGCGGCTATTATCGTCAGGGGCGCAC
>JAAUOM010000190.1 GCA_012034865.1 Acaryochloris sp. CRU_2_0
TTCCCGATCATTACACCTTGAAGCGGAAAATTGCGGCTTGGGAGAAATGCAGAAATGCTCAATCTCGTAACATTGACTGGCAATTTACAACCGAAGACGCTCGCATCAAACTTAAACGACTTTATCCGTCAATTCTTTCTTGACAGACTACTAGAATGAAATCTGCTAAGGCAACGCCAGACCAGTCTTGTATCGCTCCAAACAAAAGCTTGATGGTCAAAGACCTCAGAAGCACCATGCACACCATCAGGCTGAAACTGAGAGGCTAGGTCAGGGCATTCTAAATGGCCATTCAATTGGTAGACATAGCAAGTGCCGGGTTCAACGGTTGTGGTGACTTGCCAATAGCCTTGTGCTGTTTGCTGCATAGGTAGCAGCTTTTCGTGGGGAGAAAGAATTTTGAGGGCGATTTGCTTTGGTAAAGGTGCCCAGACCCTGAATTGACATTCACTGTTTTTTGAATAATGAACCCCTATTTTTACCATAGTGCTTGGGAACGACTCTATCTGTATAGATTGCTCCTGGTTAGGATACGGGATTTAAAGATTTAAAAAACCTGTCTTACAGTGGATGTCTGAATTAACTGATCCAACTTAAAGACCCTCCTGCCCTTGGCAAGGAGAGACGACGATAGCCTGGGGGTAGTGCAGAGTGTTTGTATTTACAACCAATTTAAGATCGCTATAGCACTCCATACAGTCTTAGCAGGAAACCGCAAGGCTGAAGATCACTGCTTACTCGTGATCTATCCTCTAGGCTTCTGAAATTGGAGTTGCTAAGATTATAATTAATGCTTTGTTTTTATTTAGTGGAATAAAATAAATCAAGCCATGTGAAATAAGGAACTTCGTCAGGGTATCCTCAATCTCGATCCGTCGGCAAGCCTTTTGCCACAATCACCCAGCCTTGTTTTCCATGCCGCTGATGGCATGCTGTCAGGACGTTGAATGAACAGTCTCCCCAAATTTTCTACCCTTGTCTTGGGAATGGTTACTGCTGTGGTGGTGATGGTACCCCAAATCGCCATGGCCCTCAGTCCCGCCGAAGTGAATAAGATTGCCAAACAGATTACAGTGCGCGTGGATAGTCAAACCCCTGGCTCCGGTGTAATTATTAAACGCAATGGCACCACCTATACCGTCTTAACCGCGGCCCATGTCGTCGCTACGGCAGATGAATACACGGTGATTACGGATGATGACCAGAAATATCTGGTGAATCCCCAAACCATTACTAAGTTTTCCGGGGTTGATCTGGCCATGCTGGAATTTACCAGTAACCAACCCTACACCGTGGTCAAAATTGGCAATTCCCAGCAGTTATCTGAAGGCAGTGCCAGCTATGTAGCGGGTTTTCCCAGTCGTTCCCAGGCTCTCACAGATATCATTTATAACTTTACGACAGGGACAATTACCGCTAATGCCTCCCGCCCCCTCAAGGATGGGTATGCCCTCGTGTATACTAACGGCACGCTACCAGGGATGAGTGGTGGCCCTGTTTTAGATGGTGACGGCAAATTACTTGGCATTCATGGCCGTGCCGATACAACGACAACGGTTCAAAATCAAAGCATTAACCCGGATGTCTTTATAAAGACGGGGTTCAACTTGGGGATTCCTATTCACACCTTTTTGCGGATGGCTCCCGCCAATACGGTGGAAACTTCGTTTAAGCCGACAGTGGCCGCTGTGCCTTCAGCCCCTTCTAGTGCGGATGACTTCTATCTGCAAGCCTTAGATCACTATCGCTTGGGGGATATGGCGGCGGCGTTAAAAAATGCCACCCAGGCTATTCGCCAAGATCCCCAGTTTGCGCCCGCCTATGCCCTGCGGGGGAGTGTGCGCTGGGTGGGTCAAGATCAAACGGGTGCTCTGCAAGATTTTAATCAAGCCCTGCAATTAGATAACCGGTTGTTGCCAGCCTATATTGGGCGCGCGCTGGTGCAATCGGCCTTGGGGGATAACAACGGTGCGATCGCAGATTATACCCAAGCCATTCAACTCCAGGGAGATCACGCCATTCTCTACTATAACCGGGGGATTGTTTACCTCAACCAAGGCCAACAGGCCCAAGCCCTTACAGATTTGCGTACCGCTGCCGATCTCTCCCTAAAAAGCAATAACCAAGCCGACTATCAGCGGGCTTTGGAAGCCATCAACATTGCCTCTAAAAATTGCCGACAATCGATTCGCACGATTTGCGATCGCTAACGTACTGCCATACCGCCCCATCGGTTTACCACAGGCGATATGGAACCTGGACTCTTCTGATCACCGTCAATATTCTCTAAGGATTTACTGGAAGCCACTTTCATGAACAACTCAGTTTTACCCATTGCTAAACTCTCCATTGCTAAACTCTCCATTGCCCTCACCCTATTGACGGCCTTTTGTGTTCCTGGATCGGTCTACGCCAACCCCCTACAAACACCTGGCGTGGGGGTTGAGCAAATTAAAGTCAAAGAAAGCCGCCGCATTGCTGTTTTGGACTTCGATTATGCCAATGTCAGCAAAACAGGGGTCAGCTATGGGTTGTACAGCAATAATGGAGCCTCTAAGGGCATTAGCAATTTGTTAACCAATTCCCTCGTGAAAGACGGCACCTATGTCCTAGTGGAACGCAGTAAGATCGACGCCATTTTAGCGGAGCAAAATTTAGGACAGTCCGGTCGCATTGAACCCACCACCGCTGCTCAAATTGGTCGCATCTTAGGGGTTGATGCGGTATTGATCGGCTCCATCACCCAATTTCATGTAGAAGAACAAGCCAAAGGTGGCTCCATTGGCGGCTTCTTTGGTCTAGGCGGTAAGCAAAAGAAACAACTGGCTACGGTACAGCTTTCCACCCGTTTGGTGAGTACTGCCACAGGCGAAATCTTGACCGCCGCTGAGGGCACTGGCCAAGCTGATAAAAGTGAAGGACAAGGGAGCATCTTTGGTGTGGGGGTTGATTCTGATTCTGATAGCAGCGAAAGATTATTAGGAGTGGCTTCCAGCCAAGCCGTCGATAAAATTGTGGCTCAGTTGGCTGCCGTTGCACCTAAACTCTCAACCATGCCCGCTACCCTTCCAGTCCAAGAAATGGTCGTGGCTGATATCACTGGCAATCAAATCACCCTTAACAAAGGGGGAGTCCACGGTTTCCGACCCGGTATGGTGGTCTCTGTCGAGCGCGTCATCAAAGATATTAAAGATCCGACCACTGGCAAGGTTCTGCGGCGACAAACTCAATCCGTGGGTCGCATCCAGCTCACTGAAGTGGATGCACAATCTTCTGTCGGTAAAATCTTGACGGGCACGGGCTTTAAGGTTGGTGATGTCGCCAAAGCAGTTCAGTGAATTCTGCACCCTAGCAGGATGTGATCATGACCGGACATCCTGCTAGGGTGCTCTCCGAGCAGATGGGTAAAGGGGGGCAAAGGTTTCAGTGCCTTCCACGATCCAATTTGGGAATCAATCTGCTAGGGTGGAAAGGTTGATTCATTACAAGGTGTACGATAGCAAAATTGGCGACTCCCCCCATTGTTTTCATTGAGGTTTGGGATCTCCAGATTCGCCTAGATAAGCGACGACAATCTGATCCTGCAATTTCCTGGTACGACCACTGTGAAGCACCCAGTACGAGCGGACTGGCTTGTTAGTCAGTCGTAGTGCAATGCGTTGGTTGTGTCCTTAATAGTAGGTTCAGGAGAAAATCATGAATCGGCAAGATTTGCTGCAAGAAATTGTTCAACCCATTGATATTAAAGCCTTTGATGTTGTAGAGCTGGTCGAATCTATGAGTCAGATGGCCTTTCAGGCTCGGAATCTAGGGCGGGCTGCCAAAATTTATGATCAAATGCTAGGTGACCCAGACTGTGCGATTATTCTCTGTCTGGCAGGTTCGTTGTTTAGTGCTGGCCTCAAGAACGTGGTCTATGATTTAATTACGCACAATATGGTGGATGCCATTGTCTCCACTGGCGCTAATATTGTCGATCAAGATTTCTTTGAAGCCCTCGGTTTTCATCACTACGTCGGCGATCCCCTAGCCGATGATGAACGCTTGCGACAAGCGCGGATCGATCGCATCTACGACACCTACATTGATGAAGACCAACTGCGGGTTTGCGACATGACCATCGCCGAGATTGCAGAATCCCTAGAGCCTCGTCCCTACTCTTCGCGCGAGTTTATTCACCACATGGGTGCCTATCTAGACCAGCGCGGGATAGAAACGCCCTCGGTTGTCTTGGCTGCTTATCAGCAGCGGGTTCCTATCTTTGTCCCCGCTTTCAGTGACTGTTCGGCGGGCTTTGGCTTGGTCCATCACCAGTGGAACTCGCCTGACACTCATCTAACGATTGACTCTGTGCGCGACTTCCGCGAATTAACCCAATGCAAACTGGCTGCTAAATACACGGGCTTAGTGATGATTGGCGGGGGTGTGCCTAAAAACTTTGCCCAAGATACCGTAGTCGCTGCCGAACTATTAGGCTTTGACGTGACTATGCACAAGTACACCATTCAAGTCACTGTTGCCGACGAACGGGATGGGGCGCTGTCAGGTTCCACCTTACGAGAAGCCCATTCTTGGGGCAAGGTTAACAAAAACGTTGAGCAAATGGTGTTTTCTGAAGCCACTGTCGCTCTACCCCTGATTGCTGGGTACGCCTATGGTAAGGGAAATTGGCGCGATCGCCAGGAACGCCACTTGGCCCAATTGTTCAATCAACCCCAGTTGCTGACGGTCTAGCAGGGAGATGGGGATGGGTAGCTTAGCTTTTCCCCTTCCCCATTTCCCTCATTACCCATTTGTTCATAAGCTAGAATTTAACCATAGCGTTTACATCAACTCTATACCTGTGATAGTTTTAATGTCTGCGGACGCATAGCTCAGTTGGTTAGAGCACCACGTTGACATCGTGGGGGTCACTGGTTCGAGTCCAGTTGTGTCCATTGATTAGGGAACCATTAACTGGTAAGGCTTGCGGGGTTTTGAGGAAACTTCACAGGTCGTTTTTTTGCTGAATAGGTATCTACGAGGATAGGCCGTTTAGGGCTGTTAAGTACCGTAAGTTTCCCGCAATGTTCCCGTAATACATTGGTGAAGGGAATCCCTATGAGAGTTTACGTTGAGCGCGATCGCACCGAATCACGATGGGGGTGAGGGTTTTGCTCATGACAAAAATCTTAGCGCTAGTGGGCATCTTAGGATTACTGTCTTGAGGTGGTCATCGTGCTAAACGATGTTGTTAGGGCTGAGATTGCTAAAGTTGCCTCAGAGCAGGGAATTGAGATTTCTGTGCTGGAGCACTTTGCTGAATTTGTGATAGCCAACTATCGCAAGAAAACGCCAGCACCCAAGAAACCAAAGGTTAAAAAGCTGACCTTGGCTCAAGTGAAGTCAGCAGTGCTGGCGTTTTTTGAAGTGTCAGATACCAAAACACTTAAAAAAGCGCCCCGTTTTGTGATGGGTACGAATAGGCAAAACATTAAGTTGACGGGCAAAGCTGGCTGGCAAGCGCTTTACCGTCAGTTTATTGGCATTCTACCGGGAGAGGAAAACGAGACGGGGTATGGATGCATTAACGGCATCAATATCTTCAACTACGCTTTGCCCTGGCGGGCGTTTGGGCTAGATCCCAAGACCGCAACCACTGCCCAGGTGAAGACGGCCTACCGGAATCTGAGCAGTCATGTGGATTGTCAACCGGAATGTGAAAATATACCTTTCAATTCCAACTAGAACTAAGCCCAACCTCTAAATAATGACAAAGATGGGTAAATTTAATTGAAATATATATTCTGTTCAACTTTGAT
>JAAUOM010000070.1 GCA_012034865.1 Acaryochloris sp. CRU_2_0
TTGAGCAAGTCCTTGAGAGTCTTCAGGCTTTCTGTAATTTCGACTTTGAAGTGATTTGCCATTTGTAATTAGAAGTATCTATATCTATCTCTCCTTAATTTAGTGCATTTCTATAGAGAATTGGTATTAGTCTTGTGTTGGGTGTTTCTGACGGGTGAGTGGTTAAATCAACTCAAGCCGTTAGCCATCAAAAATCATGGACATAGAGCCAAAAGCATTTTTCGTTATGGCCTTGACCATCTGCGCAACATTGTTCTCAACTTTGAGCAGAAAATGGAGGAGTTTTGGATTACTCTGCAATTTTTGTCCTGTACTTAGCCCAATTACTTATGCCTACTCATAAAGATTGCAAAAATTTTGACAGTGGGACGCTGATCATGGGTGAGAAAATATAGGATATATGGCAAATTTTGCTGATGTGCTGTATCGCAATCTCAGGAAGACTAGCTGCTAGGGGATTGCAGGAGCGTTTCTATCGCCTGCACCGTTGTGGCTAAGGATTGTTCTAGGGTTTGGAGTCGTTGGCTTTCTTGTTCGACTTGGATGGTATGGGATTCTTTTTGGTCGACTAGATTGTTGAGTTCTCCTTGCCGACGGGCAATATCCTGGTTGATGCGCTCAATCACTTCTACCTCGTAGGTGTCGAAGCATTTTTTGACGGATTTATGAATGGTTTGCCATTGCTCATTAGCAATTTGAGAAAGATATTTAGCAAATTCTTGGCGAGTTTTTGACAAAAATTCCTGACGCACATATTCAGCCTGTCCAGCAAAGATTCCAGCTCCGGCTAAGACCACAGCAAAAATGTTGAGGGCCATAGCGGAAAAGATCAAGCCGATGATCTGTAAAACAATGACAATTACCACATAGGCCAAGACCGATTGCATTACCCGCTGCCAGAATTCATTGAATTGGCCCACAGCCCCATTCAGATTGTCGGGGATAGCCTCAAATACATCCTTGAGGGTATCAGTCCAAATTTCGACATTTTTAGGATCATAGCGATGACCTGCTGTATAGAAGCGATCGCCTAGGAGTTTGTCATTCATGACTTCAACCACCTGTTCGTAGGCCACCCGATACTCATCAGCAGCATCGTTGAGTTCTGCAAAGGCTTTGCCAATGTCTTGTTTAGCAATAAACTCCCAAGCCGCTAAGCGATCATTCATATAGCGCTCAAAGGCCCGCTTAAAGGAGGTATAGAACATGGCCCGATTATTCTTGTCTAGAAATTCTAGAAATTCCAAATCTGGTTGAGAAGCTACAAAATCTGTTTCAAACGTGGCTTCCAAATTGAGGATATAGGTCTTGAAAGACTCAGAGATGACTTGGGCTTGGCGATCGCGGGTCTCACGAATCCTAGCTTGGAAGGCATCCCGAATCGTGTGTAATTGCTCAAATTCCGACTGCACGGAGGTGATTTTCTGCTTGAGGGGAGCCAAATCCTCATCAAGCAAAGGAATTCGCCGGGTTACAGCCGCCCAGACCTGTTGATGGATGGTACGAGCCTTGTGTAGGGCATAGTTTAACTCTGCTTGCACCCGATCTTGGGTGAGAAACTGACACAGATGCTCTAGAAAAGCTGGGACACCGGAATCCGTGAACCCCTGAGGGTGATTTTGTAGGTGCGATCGCAATGCTTGCAACGCCGAAATTGCAAACACTCTTTGGTCATAGTGGGTCTGACAATAATTGGCCAAATGGGTGCGAAAGATCTCTCGCAGTTTAGTCTGGGTCTCGGCGAGAGCCTGGGAATCTTCAGGGTCGAGCAAGTTATTTTGCACTTTATCCCAGGCATTAATTAAGAAAAACAGGGCTAACCCCCGCTCCTTCAGATAACTCTGGAGATAACGGCGCTCATCCAAGGTACAAGGCTGGGTGGCATCTAGAACAAACAAAACCGCATGGCAGTCGTTGAGATAGTTCAACACCAAATGATTGCGAGCTTCCGTATCATTCAACCCTGGCGTATCGATCAGCTCGATCCCTTGCTGCAATAGGGAAATCGGATAGGTGATTTCAGCATGACTGACATTGGGGAAGGCGGATTGGTCTTCAGCAGCCAGAGTTTTGGCTTCATCTGGATCAATGGTATAGGTCTGCTTAAAGGTCTCTAAATCAATGGACTGGGGGGGTGTCCCATCCAGGTAATGAATCCTAACTTGCTTTTGGGAACCGTATTTGAGTACCGTCAAAACGGCAGTACAAGGATTGACATCACTAGGTAATACCCGTTCTCCCAATAGTGCATTGAGCAGGGTACTTTTACCCCGCTTTAGATCCCCCAAAACCACTAAGCGAAAGATCCCCCGCCGGAGGGTTTGAGCAACGGTGTGCAGAGTCGTAATCGGTTGAGATAAGCTCAGTGCTCCAGAAGCTGTTGTGCCTTCCGTTTCCGCCTGTTCTAAGGTTTGGGCCATTGTGCCTAAATGCTCAGCCACTTGCTGCCGCAGTTGCTGGGCTTGATCAAACTGCTGTAAGGAGGCTGCCGATAACTGCGTGAGATCCAGAGAATTGCTCATAGGTGCAGGATAGGGGAGAAAGAGATGTACCCAAAGTCTTTCCTAATCATAGCGGTCGTTCCCTGTCGTCAAAAAAACGAATCCCAAAGACTTGCTGCTGCTTGCTGACCCGGTGGATTTGCGATGGTCTACGGCCGACCGGAGGTCATCGCACCGTTACTAGGCATCTAAAGCCCCCTGAATTTGGGCATTAAAGCCAAAGACCTGCCGTTGCCCCACCAAAGGTACCAGGGTTACCTCTCGTTGATCGCCGGGTTCAAAGCGAACGGCGGTGCCTGCGGGAATATCCAGCCGCATTCCTTTGGTTGGCTCTCTATCAAAGGCCAGGGCTGAGTTGACTTCATAAAAGTGAAAGTGAGAACCCACTTGGATAGGGCGATCGCCGGTATTGGCCACCGTCACAACAAGGGTGGGTCGACCGACATTGAGTTCAATCTCACGCGCTTCAGGGAAAATTTCGCCAGGAATCATAGGAGGTATTGCTCCGTTGTACTTCTTGCTAGCCACTATACAAAGGTTATTACACCTAATTAGCCTAAGCTGGGACAAATAGACGTTCCCAGGTTAATGCTTGCGTGTTGACATTGTGATGCCAACGCAGAAGCTGGCAGGCAGGTTGACCTGCCCCCAGGCCTGGCAAGCCAATCGCTTGACGGGGGGCTTCTGTGGCTAAGGCAATGGCTCGCCCTACGGAGCAACTCTGCCAGCGTACCAAGTTTTGTACCCCAGCTAAGAGGGGCAAGGTGGTGCCAGAGAGGGTGCCATCGTCTAGGCGGGCGGTTCCCGCTGTTACGGTAATTTGCCGTGTATCCCAAGGATAAACCCCATCAGGCAAACCCAAAGGGGCTAGGGCATCGCTAACCAAAAACAAACCGCGCCTCGGATTGGTCTTCAGGATAAGTTGGAGCATCAGCGGATCAACATGTTGGCCATCGGCAATGAAGCCACACCAGACCTGGGGATGCAGGAGAGCAGCAGCCAATAACCCCGGTTGTCGATGATGGAGACTGGGCATGGCATTAAAAGCATGGGTAACCAAGGTTGCACCCTGGGCAAAAGCTGTTTGCGCTTGGGCGGCGGAGGCTAGGGAATGACCGAGACTGACGAGAATCTGGTGCGATCGCAACCAAGTAATTGCGGCACCCGATGGATCCAGCTCTGGTGCAAGGTGATCAGCTTCACTCGCTCCCTATACTGACCCATCACCTGTTGGAGCATTTCAACCGTCAGCGGTCTGAGAAATTCAGGGGGATGTGCCCCGCGTTTTTGCTCATTCAAGCAAGGTCCTTCTAAATGAACGCCTAAAATTTGGGCTTGGGTCATTGCAGGGTCGGATTGGGTGGGAGAGAGGACAGATAATGCCCGCTGAAACTGATCCATTGAAGTTGTCACTAAGGTGGGCAAGAACCCATCTACCCCTTGGTGCCAGAGAAATTCACAGATTGCTTGTAGTCGTTCCTGATGACGCGGTGACAAATCAGGGAAAGCCAGCCCTAAGGCTCCATTAATTTGCAGATCCACCCCGCCCAAGGATAGCCAATCTCCCTCTAAATCTAGCCCTGGCTCGGATGGATTTGGACAGGGGTGAGTCATGGGTTGAATCCTTTGGATTACCCCTGCTGCGATCTGCACCCATTGCAGCCCCGATCGACCCACGAGATGGGCATTATCAATACGGCAGCGATCACGGATGGGCGTGCCAGCACCAGTCGCCATCAAGGGACTACCAATTAACTCGTCTGCACAGGCTGATTGGTCTGTACCGGGGTACTTGGCTGGACGTCATTGCTTTGCTCTACAGGAGTTAGCTCAATGTGATTGAGGAGTGTGGTCACAAAGGCAAAGAGTAAAAAAGGTAGAGACAGAACCCAGATCAGTCCTCCCGTTAAAAAGGCATAGACGGGATTTTGGTATAAGGCGATCGCGGAAGCCAAACTGATAAAAATCACAATCAGCCATATGATCACCTGAGCGTAAATATCCCCAAAGGTGAGGGTGCAGGAAAATCGATACCCTTGTAACGGATTCATTAAAGCGTCCTCAAAAAGAATTAAAACTGCTCAACGGTGATGCTTGTTAAACCAAAAGCTAACAGGCAAAGGTGTTCCTTTGTGATACCTTTTGCAACCTAATAGTTTAATTCTAAATAAAATCCTGACAAATCTTGATAAACTTGCACATAACGACAAGTTTATCAGGTTGTTCAGACACCTTTGGGTTCAGCATTCATTGGCGGCGTTGCCACCCAGCGCGAACCAGCCTTATTTCTTCGTAGGTATAAGTATTTCCTAACTGTTCTCGAATCAGGGATAGAGAAACTGAGCCAATCCGCTCAATGACCTCAGCGATCGCGTGTTGGCGATCTCCTCCCACAAACCTATCCATTTCAATGTCATATCCAGCCGCAATTAAGTCCTCTAAATGGGTGGCAATGGTGCTGGTTTTTAACCCTCTCTCTTCAGCCATCTCGGCTAGGGTCTTGCCCTGCTGATAGAGCTGGAACGTATTCATCAGCGTATTGGACAAATTCAGAGTTTTAGGTACCAATGGATCTGCTGGTTCTATACCATCGGCTGTATCCACGATCGGTAATCCCTGCTCTTGGCGGTAAGCGCGAATTTCTGCGGTAAATGGCTGACCATATTGCTCTAATTTGCGCTTACCCACCCCAGAAATGTTGGAAAATTCACTCAGGGTTTGGGGTTGCTGCTGAGCCATCAGTTGCAAACTAGAATCGGCAAAGATCACGTAGGGAGGCACAGACTGTTGATCGGCCAACTGTTTGCGGAGACTCCGCAAGCGCTGAAACAAGTCCTCTGCTTGTTCGCGCCGGAGATCACTAGGTTTTGTCTGAGCAGCCGTGGCCGGGACGGGCACATAGACCGAGCGTTGATGCCGCAGGACGTGCCAACTTAAGTCATTGAGCTTGAGAACTGGATATCCATCGGTGGTCTCTGTGACTAAGCCTTGATGCAAGAGGGTACGGCCTAGTAACCGCCAGTCATCCACGGTTTTATCTTTGCCAATGCCATAGGTGGAAAGCCGATCATGGCGACGCTGCAAGATCTTCTGATTCCGCGATCCACGCAGCACATCAATGATATAGCTCATGCCATAGCGTTCTTGGCAACGAGCTACACAAGATAACAGTTTTTGGGCCGGAATCGTCCAATCTTCTACGGGTTTGGGATGGCAACAGTTGTCACAACCGCCACAGTCCCCAGCAAAGGTTTCGCCAAAATATCCCAGTTGGATCGTGCGCCGACAGACGGTACTTTCGGCATAGTCAATCACTTGGCGCAACTGCTGACGGGCAATCCGCTGTTCATTTTCTAGGGGCTGTCCCGTAAGGGGATCGACTTTGCGCTCGATCAGCCATTCTAGGGTGTGGATGTCTTTGGTACTATAGAGCAGCACACAGGTAGAAGGTTCGCCATCCCGACCTGCTCGCCCTGCCTCTTGGTAATACCCCTCGATATTGCGGGGCAAGTTGTAATGGATTACAAATCGGACATCGGGTTTATTAATCCCTAGGCCAAAGGCAATGGTGGCCACCATCACTTGCACATCATCCCGAATGAACCGCTCTTGGTTGAGGGTACGAGCGCGATCGCTCATGCCGGCATGGTAGGGCAAGGCGCTAATCCCATCTGCTTGTAAGCGGGCGGATACTTCATTCACCTCTCGCCGACTCAGACAATAGACAATCCCTGAGCCTTGATACTGACGGATCTCTCGATAGAGATCGGCATAGGCCTGACGGGATTTAGACCGCACCTCATAATAAAGATTAGGGCGGTTAAAGCTAGCAATATGCACATAGGGTTGCCGCAGTTGCAGTTGATCGATAATGTCCTGCCGGACTCGCTCCGTCGCCGTAGCCGTTAGGGCATAGACAGGGACTTGGGCATAGCGCTGCCGCACCTCGGCTAATCGTCGGTACTCTGGCCGGAAATCGTGTCCCCATTCAGAGACACAATGGGCTTCATCAACGGCAAGAGCTGCTAAACCCACTTGGGCATGCACCTGATCCAGAAGCGTCAGAAAGGATTCATGGAGCAGGCGCTCCGGTGCAACGTACAGCAGCTTTATCCGACCTGCCATAATCTCGGCGATCCGTTGGCGGGCAGTGGCAGGATCAATACTGCTGTTTAAGAAGGTGGCGGGAATATCATTCACTTGGAGTGTGGTGACTTGATCCTGCATCAGAGCAATTAAGGGGGAAACCACCACCATCAAACCGGGCAATAACAGCCCCGGCAACTGAAAACAGAGGGATTTGCCGCCCCCCGTGGGCATAATCACCAACAGATCTTGCCGTTGTAGTGCGGCGGTGATCACTTGGCGCTGGCCTGCTCGAAATTGATCATAGCCAAAGAAGTGTTTGAGAGCCGCTTCTAGAGAAGCAAATTGAGAACCGGGTGCCAAGGTCTGAACAGTCATGGGTAGTGGAAGAGTGGAATGGGATTGAGAGACAGAGGATGGATGCATTCGTGCACCTTTCCAGTTCCTAGATCCAGCACCAAAATATACAAAATCGATATAATGGCAGAGATTATTACACCAGTATAAATTTCCATCTATTGACTCATCTCTATTGGGTTGAGAGATACAACAAATTTCTATAACAGTAAACGACCCTGTGGCCGTCACGAGGTTTTTTGTCTTTCGGTAATCTTGACAAAAGAAGATCATCTGCATCCGCCTCGTCAAGACAGTTCTCTAGGGTTCATGACTCCATATACTCGGTAACCTTATCGCTCAAGGCTTTGTTTGCCATTTATGTTGCAATGAGCAGTGAAAATACCAAGAAAAACTCTCTCCTGCCCGACTCAACCACGGCAGAGACCCTAAATAGTGCTGAAGAGTCTCAAAGCAAGGATAATAAGTCTTCTTCCCAGAGGCGACGCTGGATTTCTCTACCCACGCTAGTGGGAGCGTTAATACTACTTGGTGTAGGCTGGGTGGGAATTACTCGCGTGATTATGCCCCTGATCTTGTTTGGCCGGCAGCAAGCCCCTCCTCCCAGTCCGGTATCACTCAGTCAACCAGAATTGACCACCATTGAGAACAGTTCTGACTACGCAGCTAGTCTGGATTCTCGACAGTCTATTACTTTACAGCCACGGGTTTCTGGCCAAGTTACCGCCATCTATGTGCAGCCGGGTAGCCGTGTGCAGGTAGGAGAGCAACTGTTGCAAATCGATGCAACCGAACAACAAGCCCAGTTGAGTAGTCGCAAGGCAGCAGTAGAGGCAGCCCAAGCTGAAATTGAGGCAGCCCAAGCCGATGTAGCCAATGCCCAGGATATCCGCAAATCCCTGCAAGCGCGCAAAGATGCGGCCATGTCTAATGTGAAGCTTGCCCAATGGGAATATCAACGGTATCAGGAACTGGTGAAAAAAGGAGCTGTCAGCGAGCAAGTCTTGGTGCAAAAGCGCAATGCTTGGCAAACGACCCAAGCGGAATTGGCGCAAGTGGAAGCAGATATGAAAGCTCAAAATTCTGCGATCGCCCAAGCCAAAGCACAGGTTATGCGCAATACACGGGCGATGGATGAAAGCAAAGCCAACGTCTCGGAAGGCAAGGCTCAACTTCAGGACTACACCATCACTGCCCCGTTTAGTGGCATGATTGGGGATATTCCCGTCAAGGAAGGGGATTTTGTGAGTAATGCCACCCCCTTACTCAACCTCACCCAAAATCAGGAACTGGAAATTGAGATTCCCATTCCCTTAGAGAAGGCATCGGCTTTACGGTCAGGATTACGGGTAAAACTCCTTGGCGATCAAGGTCGGGTGCTGAAGACGGGTCAAATTTCTTTTGTCGCTCCGAATGTGAATCCTGCCAATCAATCCATTCAAGCCAAAGCCAAGTTTGCCAATTTCACTGAACGCTTGCGGAGTGCCCAGTTTGTGCAAGCAAGAGTGGTGTGGAGTACCCGTCCCGGTTTATTGGTGCCAACGACAGCTATCTCTCGTTTAGGGGGCAAAGACTTTATCTTTGTTGCCGCTCCTTTTAAGGATTCAGGTTGTCAGAATAATGGCCAAAGCCTGCAAGCTAGTCCGGGTCCAGCGCCACCGCCCGATCAACTGGTTGCCACCCAAAAATTGGTGAAGTTGGGCAAGATCGTCGGTAACAACCAAGAAATTGTAGAAGGGCTAAGTAGACAGGATCGCATCGTCACCTCCGGCATCCTGCAATTGCAAAACTGTACGCCGATCGCGGAGTTATGATCCTTTCCATCTCAGATCTCTTTATCAAGCGCCCCATCCTTGCCACGGTCTGCTCGGTGATCATCACCTTGTTAGGGATTGCCTGTATTCCGACGCTGCCCGTTGCTCAGTATCCAGATATTTCTCCGCCCCAGGTAAGCGTCACCTCCAACTATGTGGGGGCCAGTGCCGAAGTCGTGGAATCCACCGTTACCAATATTCTGGAGCGGGAGTTGAATGGGATTACGGGGGTTAAATACATCAAATCCACCAGCGCTAACGATGGCAATAGCAATATCAACCTCACCTTTGATCTAGGCCGGAACCAGGATTTGGCGGCGGTGGATGTGCAAAATCGGGTCTCGACCGTGTTGTCGCGGCTGCCGGGACCCGTCACCCAAACCGGGGTGCAGGTGACGAAAACCAACAACAACTTTCTGCTAGCGATTGGACTCTATGCTGAGCGAGAGGAAAAGACCGGACAGGATGTCTATGAGGACGTTTACCTCAGTAACTATGCCGATCTCTATATTGTCGATGCCCTGCGCCGAATCAAAGGGGTGGGCGAGGTACAAATTTTTGGCGAACGTAAATATGCCATGCGCCTCTGGCTCGATCCCACTCGCTTAGCCAGTCGCCAGTTAACCCCCCAAGATGTGGTCACGGCCTTGCAAGAACAAAACTTGCAAGTTGGGGCAGGTCAAATTGGCCAACCCCCAGCACTCCCTGATCAGGCTTACCAGTATGCCGTCATCGCTCAAGGACGCTTGAAAGGGGTGGAAGAATTTGAAAATCTGGTGATCAAAACCAGCGAGGATGGCACCTTAATCCAGTTCAAAGATATTGGTCGAGCCGAGTTAGGGGCTGAAAATTACAGTTCTGTTCTCCGATTTACCGATGATAAACGGCTCACCCACAAGGGGGTGGGTCTGGGGATTAACCAACAGTTTGGCAGCAATGCCCTCCAAGTGGCCGATGCCGTCAAAGCAGAGATGCAGGAGTTGTCGGCCAACTTTCCCCCGGGTCTCAAGTATGAAATTGCCTTTGATACGACGACATTCATTGAAGCTGGCACCGAAGAGGTGATTAGCTCCCTATTTCAAGCGATTGTCCTCGTAGTCTTGGTGATCTACCTGTTTATGCAAAACTGGCGAGCGGCCATCGTCGTCTCCATCGTCATCCCCGTCGCTTTTGTGGGCACCTTTATTTTCGTGAAGTTGCTGGGGTTCTCGATTAATACCCTCACCCTATTTGGCTTAACCTTGGCCACGGGGCTGGTGGTGGATGATGCCATTGTCATCGTCGAGGATATTGCCCGCCGCATGCAGGAAGACGGCCTGAGGCCGCGAGAGGCTGCGATCGCATCCATGAACATTCTTTTTGGGGTTGTAATTGCCACCTCTTTGGTGTTGATTACTGTGTTTGTGCCCGTGGCTTTTTTCCCTGGGACGACGGGACAACTGTATCGACAGTTTGCCTTGACGATTGCCTTCTCCGTTACCGTTTCCACATTCAATGCCGTTACCTTTACGCCCATGCTTGCGGCTTTAATGCTGAGGCGATCGCCCCCGCAAACGAACTGGTTGTTTCGCAGGATCAATCGAGCCATTGATATCACCCGGGAAAGCTATAGTCAAACCGTTAGCAAATTAATCCGGCGTAAAACACTCATCCTCGCCCTATTCTCTGGGGCTCTGGTTCTCACTTATTGGGCCTACACGGTCACCCCCAGAGCCTTTATCCCGGACGAGGATCAAGGGGTATTTATTACGATTGTCCAAGGCCCCGAAGGCGTCTCCCTCAACTACACCGATAAAGTTTTAGCCAAGGCAGAAGCCATTCTCAAAGAACAACCCGAAATTGCCAATATTTTTGCTGTAGGGGGGTTTAGCTTTAGCGGCTCTACCCCCAACAACGGCTTAATCTTCAGTACCTTAAAACCCTGGAGCCAACGCACCCGGCCTGATCAGTCCATGCAGTCAATTATCGGTGGTTTTTTCCCCCAGCCTTTTGGCTTATTCCCGAAGCTGGCTGCCATTCAAGAAGCAACGGTTCTGCCCTTTAATTTGCCGGCCATCCCTGGGGTTGGCAATTTTGGTGGGTTTGAGTTTCACCTGCAAGACCGTACTGGCAATGGCTTGGGTGTCATTGGCGAAGTTCTAGGCCAGCTTTTGAGCCAAGCCAGTAGTTATCCCTCCCCCCAAAGCCCTCAACTAACGGGACTCAGACCCAATTTCAATGCCAATACCCCTCAGATTACCGTAGAGGTGGATCGCACCCGTGCCAATCAGTTACAGGTTTCTGTGGATGAGATTTTTAATACATTGCAAGTCTTGCTAGGGTCAACCTATGTCAACGACTTTAACCAGTTCAATCGGGCCTATCGCGTCTATGTGCAGGCAGATAGTCAATTTCGCTCTAACCCAGAGGATATTAATCAAGTCTATGTCCGTTCTGAAACCGACCAAATGATTCCCTTAGGGAACTTGGTCAAAATCACCCAAACTAATGGCCCATCGATTATCACCCACTACAATCTTTTCCGCTCCGTAGAAATTAATGGCACCCCTGCCCCTGGGGTCAGTTCTGGACAGGCTCTCAAGGCGATGGAAGATGTTGCTGCTAAGGTTCTACCCAAGGGATTTAGCTATGAATGGTCGGGACTCTCCCTAGAAGAAATTGAAGCGGGGAGTGGTGCGCTTTTCATTTTTGGTCTGGGCATTATCTTTGTCTTTTTGACCTTAGCTGCCCAGTATGAAGATTATATCGATCCGCTGATCATCATGCTCACCGTTCCTCTGGCCATTCTGGGGGCACTGATCGGGGTCTTTGTGCGAGGCGGTGCCAATGATATTTATACCCAAATTGGCTTTGTCATGCTGGTAGGCATGGCCAGTAAAAACTCGATTTTAATTGTGGAATTTGCCAACCAAATGTATGACGAAGGGCTGAGCTTGACCCAAGCTGTGGTAGAGGCAAGTCGAGAACGGTTGCGCCCCATTTTAATGACAGCTATTTCCACAACGGTTGGTTCGGTGCCCTTGGTGATTGCCACTGGGCCAGGTGCGGCCGCACGCCAATCTTTAGGCACGGCAATTGTGGGCGGCATGTGTGTTGCCACAATTCTGAGTCTGTTTATTGTGCCTGTACTGTATATTGTCATCAAAACCTTAGCCGCTCGTGTTCACCCCTCTCATCCAGTCTCTAGGGCAACAAACCCCTCGGATTCGTTAGTGGAAGAGGATGGCTTAGTTCATCATCCTGGAGATTAACCACCACTGACGGGGGGAATCAGGACGACTTCATCCCCTGTTTGCAAAAGGGTATCTGCGGGGACGAAATTCAGGTTGACCCCAAAGTGAGTGACAGATTTTAGGGATGCTAGCACTGGGTATTGGGTCCAGACATATTCCCCCACCTGCCCCACAGTGGATCCAGGTGGGAGTTCAAGGGTAAGCTCTGGCAAGCCAATCACGTCTTGATAAGCGGCAAATAGCTTGATCGTTATTTTAATGGCAGGAGTAGACATGACTCAGTTCAAGGATTAGGTATGCATCCCACATTCGTTACGGGTCATGCCGCGCCAGCGCCCTGCTCGTTCTTCTTCCCCGGTTTGAGTGGTTGTGGTTAAGGGTTCGTCGCCAATGCTGGCATACCCTTGATCATAGAGGGGATTATATAAAACTTGATGACCCACGAGATAGTTCCAAACCTGTTTATAGGTCCAGTTGGCTAGGGGATTCACTTTGATTCGTCCCTGGGAATCTCGCTCAAAAATGGGCATTGTCGCCCGACTAGCGGATTGATCGCGTCGCCGACCCGTAATCCAAACACTCGTGTTCAGGGTTTCTAGTCCCCGTTGCAGGGGTTCAACTTTTGTGAGTTGGTGAAATTGGTTGAGATCCCGTTGCCATAACTGGTCACCATACTGTTGGGCAAAGGCGGCTCGTGATTTTACTCCTTGGGGGTAAAAGGTTTTTAGATCTAAGCCGTAATGGGCCTTAGCATCCTCAGCCAGTCGGAGGGTTTCGGGGAAATGATGAAGGGTATCTAGAAACAACACCGGAATGGCAGGGGAGGGATTGAGATCTTGATAGAGTAAATCTAGAATCACCATACCACTGGCTCCGAAGGCTGTGCTCTGGACTAAGCCTTTGGGAATATGGTCTAAACACCAGGTCAATATACTCTTGGGATGAGCGCTGTCAAACTGTTGGTTGAGATACTTTAAATCAAGGGTCTGCTGTTTAGGGGTGACAATGCAGGGATCCATAGCCAATACCAATCGATTACAGTTATGAACATTCTAGGCGTTAATTCTCCTAATCCCCACTGGAAAACCGTAGTATTGAGGTTCGGTCTCGTTGCCTTAACCAGAGAAGCGGAAATACCACTGACTGTGTTGAACGTCAGGGGTTTCGCCATAGCTGCTAACTGATAGGGTGTGCAGTTTATTAAAAAGGGATGGCGCACTTTTTTTAAGTTGCGGTAGGAAAGGTAGGTTTTGCTCTAATAAAGGTTTCATGATCGGCCAATCTAGGTACAAAAAGCCCTGATTCGGCTGATCAAAGGGTGCGATCGCTCTTGAAATTGCCTTTGGTTGATCAAAGCGCCATTCCCGGCTTCCAGCCCCAAACCTAAGGCTTCAGGGGAACTGGCCAAAACTTTTTGATTATCCAGATCGGCATAGGCTCCCGTCACTTTCGTTTTAAAGGTGAGGTTCTCCCGGCCTTGGCTACTGTCCATCTTCTCAGACACTAGCCGTGTCCAGGCAAACACTTTGTGGCCTGCTAACTCAAAGGGACTGGTTCCCAAATCTTGTTGGCTGGCCAATTCATTCAGATATTTGGCAAGCTGCTTGGATGGGTCACTCTGGGTTTGTTCATAGGCAAATAACCAATCAGGATCAGGATCTGATTGCGCCGATAACACTGGCGATAAAGAATGGGGTAAAAGCGCCCAAGCATAACCACCATCCACCCACGGAAAGATTTTGTTGGTTAGATTTACCCCTCGCGTTTTGCCCCAAGTGTCTAGAGCCTGATTCACCCAGGATTGAATACCGGGATAGCCCTGGAGGTCTTGGCTAATCTGGGTCCAGAGTTTGCCTAAATGGGCACCTGAGACCACCAAAGGACTGTTGCTTGGGAAATAACCGAGGCTGGGTTGGGGTTCTAGCTGAGTGGCTGCCACGAATGGCAGTTGACGTTCAGGATTGGCAACCAGCGCTGTTTCAGCCAGGAGTCCTTGCCGAGACTCGCCAAAAGCGACCCCCAAACTGGCGTAGGTGGGCACAGTTACAGTAGGTTTACCTGTGATTTCAGGGATGAGTGTTGCTAAGTTGAGGTAGGCAATCCCTTCGGGTTGCTTGGCAGTGAACGTGGCGATCGCCTTTTGATAGTTGGGTTGTTGTGCTAACTGCTGAGTTGGATTTTTGAGGGTGGCGATCGCCTGTTGCAACACCAAATTTTGATTGGCCACCAGCACAAAGCGCTCTTCAACCTTCGCTGTGATCAGATCCTCGATGGGCTTAAAAATAGGAGGGAGCAGAGCAGCCGTATTGGCGGATGAGACTTCAGCGGCAATAATATCAACCCCAGCCGATCGCTCAAAACGAAGGATTCGTCCAGCGGCCACCTGCCGTTGCCAAAAACTTTCTAAAAAAGCATCTGCATCTTTACTACTGCGGGTTTTTACCACCAACAAATACCCAGGTTGCGTTCCACTTTGACCTGGATCTTGATCAAACGCGGTGAGGGCAAAGGTTAGTTCATCACTTACCCAGGGACGAATATCCTCACGGTAATTAATCCCTGCCCCTGCCAACAACTGAGTGGGCAGATCCGTCAGTTGAGGTGCAGAACCCTCCGTTTCATTGCCCAGCACCTTCAGAGGCGTGGAATTCCCCAACAATGAAATCATCAAGGGTGTTGTCCCAGGTACAAAACGGGCTGATGTTGGTCCTACTGCTGGTTCAGGTTGAGGGATAACCCCAGGGGGATCCGTTTCAACAGCCCAAACCACTCCTCCCCAAAGAAAAAGCGCCAGAATGCTGGCACATATTTGCAGCAAAATAGAACGAAGTTTGACCATAGGTTACAAGTCAGACCGATAAAAGACCAGGTAGCTGAATCAAGTCAAGTTCTTGAGAGACCGCATTAACCTTATCAGCCCCTATTATTTCAGCAAAATGTACCTATCGGTATCCGATGAATCCACGGATTCACCTCATCCGCTCTCTCAAGCCTATCCAAGTCCCTTACTCTTCTACCTCTGTCCCATCTTCCCCACCTCCTGACCTCCACTCTCCCATCCTGCCCTCACAATCAACAGGTCATCCCACAGAGCGGTGAAATAAGGTGTCTAGATAAACACGGGCAGCTCGGCGATCGCCTTCTCCGTTTTGCAGCAAGAATAGGGATAAAGCTGCTGAAAAGACTCGATCTTGATCCCAGTCTGGATGAGATTCTAGATAGCCCTTCAAGGTCTGATGCAATTCTTCTGGAATCTCAGCCAGAATACTTATCGTTGCGTTCATAAATTTTGGCGGGTATTGAGCAGTATAAAGTTGGCATCACTATAGATTTGGGCACAGAAACCCTACCTCTCCTCTTAGGAAGAGTACCCAAACAACATTAGTCGATTCATTTTGCGCTATGTAGGGGTGGGGTTGTCAATGGTTAGAATTCAGAGAAAATATTAAGAAAATAGGAACAGACCTACGAATGAATAGGATTTTTAGGCTATTTTCTTTACATTTGTTTATTTATACCTGGGGAAAACTCAAACAATACCCAATATCCCCAGAATGAAGGCAATTGCTACTAACCTCATGGATAGCCTGTGGAAAACGATTAAAAATCTGTGGAAAACCTTGAGACAACTTGTGGAAAGTTTGGGGATAACCTGGGGAAATGTATTGTTGTGAGGAAAAAATATTTCTGAGGATATTAAGTCACCGTTTGCCTACTTTTCTACTCTGGCCATCGCTTAATTTGGCCAATGCCTTGCCATCCCGGCTTGAGCTGACGCTTCATCGGATCGATAAAAAAATTCCTTGACCTTGAAGAATTTCCAAGTATGAGTGGGATAATACTGGGTAAGGGCGAACAGAATGCCTTTGTCTAGGAGCCTGTGCCTGGATATTGATCACCCCCAGTTCGATGAAACATCTCAACAATCCTAAAAACTTTAGAGAGTTTGTCTTACCGGGTCTGATTGGGTTAGGTCTACTTTGGTCTTTAGGTCTTTTGGGATTTGGTCTATGGCGACAATGGCAACAACCCGTAGATCCTCTGACGGAGCAACCTCAAACCAGTCCAACAAATCAACCTCTCAAGGTTGCAACCTTTGCCCAAGTTCCTAACATACCCTTGGGTCGGTTTAAGTATGGGGGGAGTCACGATTGGTCTCCCATTCGTCTTGTCGTGGATTCAGCCATCCAATCGGAACGGCGAGAATATCAACTGAGCTATCTTCAACCCGTTAATAAAGTGGCAAATTCTACCATTGCTATTGAACTGCTGTTGAAGGGGCAGTTAACCTTTGTCCAATCTGGCCGACCACTTCAAGCCACGGAGAAACAACAAGCCCAAAATCAGGGGATTCAACTACAAGAAATTCCGGTGGTGTTGGATGGTATTGCGGTAGCGGTTCATCCTAGCTTGCCACTTCAAGGGATAACGCTTGTAGATGTTGCCAAAATATACAAGGGGCAGATCACCAACTGGAAACAATTGGGTGGCCCTGATTTGGCGATCGCACCTTATTCCTTACCCGTTGAGTCAGAAGAGGTTGTCAACCTATTTTTTCAAAAGGTCATGCAGGGCGACGCCTATGGAGATCAATTAAACTATTTTCCCAATATGACGGCTGCCCTCAGACAATTAGCCCATAGCCCTGGTGGTATTTTTTTTGGCTCAGCCGCAGAAATTGTGAACCAATGCTCAATTAAGACCCTTGCCATTGGTAAGGATTCCCAAAGCTGGATCCCTCCCTATCGGTTACCCTATGTTACTCCTAGTGAATGTCCACTGCGTAGGAATCAAATCAATACCGAAGCATTCCAAACCAAACAATACCCTTTAACCCACCCGTTATTCGTGATCTTTAAGAAGGGCGATCGAGGGGAAAAAGCTGGGAAAGCCTACGCTAACATGCTGTTAACGGATCAAGGTCAAGAATTAATCACTAAAGCAGGGTTTGTCAAGATAGACAATCCTTAAGTAGACGATGGTGAGTCTTGGATCATTGCAGGATCTTGCCAAACTGCTTGAATATGTTTGAGATCCAAAATACCGATCGCCCTCTCCCCCGCGATTACTTGTAATTGAGACTGTCCCGACTTTAGTAAGAGAGACAACGCCTGCCGTAAGGTCTCCTGACTACCAATTTTAAGTAAATGGGAGTTCACAGATGAGGTAGAGACCATCACGCTTTCGACAGCTACAACCGATAGCTGTCGGAGGATATCTTCAGTACCCACCAATTCTGCTACAAATGCAGAAGCGGGTTGGGTCAAAATTTGCCAAGGTGTACCATATTGAACCAACTGACCGTGGTTGAGGATTAAAATGCGATCGGCTAACCGCAGCGCTTCTTCAATATCGTGGGAGACAAACAAAATTGTTTTGTAAAATTGTGCTTGCAAGGTCAAGAGTTCCCCTTGCAGCGCTTTGCGGGTGATCGCATCCAACGCGCCAAAGGGTTCATCCATCAGGAGCACGGCAGGATTGGCAGCCAAAGCACGCGCGAGTCCGACCCGTTGTTGCTGTCCTCCAGAGAGTTGACTCGGATAGCGTCGCCCCAGACGCGGCGATAGTTGCACTAGGTCTAACAGTTCTTCTACACGGGCAGCAATCTGAGTTTTCGGCCAGCCTAACAACTTGGGAACCACGGCAATATTTTGTGCGATCGTCATGTGGGGAAACAATCCCCCTTGTTGAATGACATAGCCCATTTGTCGGCGTAGGCTGGTGACGGGAATGTCTTGGATGTCAGTGCCATCCAAGAAAATCTGCCCCCGAGTGACTTCATACAAGCGGTTAATCAGCTTTAAGAGGGTAGTTTTGCCACAACCAGAAGGT
The DNA here is from genome assembly GCA_012034865.1 of Acaryochloris sp. CRU_2_0. Classification (GTDB taxonomy): domain Bacteria; phylum Cyanobacteriota; class Cyanobacteriia; order Thermosynechococcales; family Thermosynechococcaceae; genus Acaryochloris. The sequence goes on from JAAUOM010000070.1 coordinate 17,824, forward strand.
CCCAAAATGACGACTAACTCACCGCTATTCACTGCAAAGGTACAGTTGCAAACCGTAGGTTCCGGTGCACTAGGGAATTGTAGATTTACCTGTTCAAATTCCAGCATATTGATTCAGGTAGGGCTGAAAAGACGGTTCTTCAATCCTAATGCATCGACAGAATTGTTCCTATATCTTGTATAAACGGATTGCAGAAGGAAAGCAGTGCTGTAAAATCACCCAATTTTTGGGATATTTATCCAGGGCTATCTCTGTGAATTCCGATATCTATTGCACTGTGTAAGTGCTTGGCTAAGGTGGATGGAGGCAAGGAGCCTTGCAAGTGAGACCAAGGCAAGACTTGATCTGTAGGCCAGTCAGCAAAAACATAAAAGGCCAAGTCAGGGATTTGACCTTGGAGTTGCTTAAAGGCGCGTCGATAGCTACCTAAGGACTCGCCAAATGGCGGGTCAGTTCTAACAGATAGGACAGACGCCGATCGCCTCTAGCCAGGAGGGCTTGGATAACAGACCAGTTGTAGCTCTCCGGTCTAAAGTCTATGCCTTGCGATCGCAACCTTCTCTGCATCAGCTTTAAGGACTGCTTGGCTCTCGGATTGACCCCCAACCATTGAAACGGGGTATGAGCCTTGGGCACAAAAGTACTGCACCCCAAGGTCAATCGCAGTCCCGGCACCTGCCGTTTCAATCGCTGCATTAAATCAATCGTCGCCTCAATATCTGCTTCTACTTCGCCTGGGATACCCACCATGCCGTAGAATTTCATCGCCTTGAGGCCACCTTGGTAGGCATTGGCGACAGCTTGATGAATGTGGTCATTCTCTAGCTTTTTATTGATAATCTGCCGGAGTCGCTCAGAGCCACTTTCAATGGCAATGGTGATCGACCGAGTTTCTCTTTGAGCTAACAGGCTGGCAAGTTTGACCGTCACGGTATTCGTTCGCACTGAGGCAATACTCAATCGCACCTGATCGCAGGCGGGTCGAGCAAAAAAGTCCAGCAGTTCTTCAAATTCGGGATGTTGCGTCACCGAAGCCCCCAACAAGCCTATCCGATGGGTGACTGTCAGCCCCTTCTCGATCTGAGGGATTAAGGTTTGGTTAACATCGGGGGTGCGAAAGGGCAAGGTCAGATAGCTGGCTAAGCAAAATCGACACATTTCTGGACAACTGCGTACTACCTCTACCATATAGATATTTTCCCAGGCGGCTTTTGGGGTTACCACCGTTGAAGCCGATAAGGTATTGCCCCGATAGGTTTGGATGTTAACTTGGGCAGGAATATCAGGGTGGAGGGGTTGGATGGTGGCGATCGCACCCACAGGCGTCTGATAGCGCACCTCATACAAACTGGGAACATACAGCCCTGGAATTTGCGCTAGGGTAAGAAGTTGGGTCGCCCGGTTCGCACTACGGACCCCTTGCATGGTTGTGATAAAGGCATCCAATAAGCCTTCGCCATCCCCCAAGAGAATGACATCGAAAAAATCAGCAAAAGGCTCTGGGTTGGCCGTCAACACCGATCCACCACCAAAGACCAAGGGATGAGCCGCCGTTCGCTGGGAACTCCGCAGAGGTAGATCCAAATCCGCCAACATCTGCAAAAGGTTAGCATAGTCCAGTTCCCAGGAGAAGGAAAAGCCCAATAGCTCTGGCTTTCTGGGGAGGGGTTCGTGAACATCTGTAAAAAGTCGGCTAACCTGGAGATCAGACCTTGCACACAGCATGGCCCATACCCCTTGATAGCCTAAGCTGGTAATGCCTATACAGTATGTGTTGGGAAATGCGAAAATAAGCGGAAGAGCATTGGTTGTTGGCCTTCCTGGTGTAAATAATAGTTGTTCTGATTGAAAGATTGAGGTAGACACGTAAACGAGAGACTCTTTATAGAGGACACTATTACCGATCTAGAAAGGACTCCTCCAGCAGCAACAAGTCGACCTTCGAGTTTAAACATCTTTACATAATTGTTAAAACTCTATCCTTCTCAGGTAAAAATAGCTTAAAAATCATTGTCTAGGTGATCGATGCTCCATTAAGTTCTTCAAGAAGGTCAATACTCAATCCTCGCTGATCCAGGCTAAACCGATTCCCAACACCCATGCAAAACTCCCTACCCCAACTGCATTGTCCCAATCTGAGATGTCGAGCCATCAACACTGACCGAGATCAGTTTTGTCAAAAATGTGGGACATACCTACCCAAGCGTTTTCTGTGGGCTGTAGGGTCGGGAGCATATACCTTTGATGTGGGTGATCTTTTAGGGGATCGATTTTTATTTCGCGGTTCTCAAGTGGTGTTTGATACGCAGCCGGGACTCCCCCTGAAAATGGATATTGACCTGCCTGAAACTTTAGTTCCTTATCTCAAGCTTTTTCCCTATCGGCTGCATATTCCCCAGATCTATACCTTACTCTCTTTAGATGAGCCTAGTCCCTCCCTCTTGCTTTTATTAGAGGAAGTTCCCTTGAGCAATGCTGATTTTGATGCCTCTGCTTTGGCAGGTAGTCTGTCGGTGGGTAGGGGCATCCCTTTATTCGGGGCTTGGCCCGAAACCCAAACTTTACGGCAAGTTCATTGGCTGTGGCAAATCGCTCAACTTTGGCAACCTTTACGCATTCAAGGGGTAACCTCTAGCTTATTGCAACCGGAATTCTTACGGGTAGAAGGACCGTTATTGCGGTTGTTAGAGCTTGATAATGATTTTCGCCTAGAACCTAGCTTGGCAGACTTAGGCCAAGTGTGGCAGCAACTGATTCCCAGAACAGAAGGTAAGCTGGCTACTTCCTTAGATGCGCTATGCGAGGAATTAGTGAATGGGGAAATTGCCACTTCAGACCTGTTGGTCTCTCGGTTAGAAGGTTGGTTTGAAGACATCCACAAAGACTATCGGGTTACCATTGATATTGCGACGCGTTCTGACACGGGTATTGTCCGAGAGCATAATGAAGATGCTTGCTATCCACCCGATGGCTCGGTGGCTCAAAACTCGATGGAGCGCATGACCATTGTCTGTGATGGTGTTGGTGGCCATGCTGGCGGAGAGGTGGCATCGGGGATTGCGATCGCAGCCCTCCACGAGCATCTCACCCAGTTTTCCATTGATGAACTCTCCCCCGCTGAGGTGATCACAGCCCTAGAGAATGCCTCTTTCACAGCTAATGATTTAATTTGTCAGCGCAATGACCAAGAACAACGCCTAGATCGCCAACGCATGGGCACGACCTTAGTATCGGCGTTATCTCAAAAACATCAAATCTACATTTCCCACATTGGCGATAGTCGGGCTTATCTGATTACCCCCCAAGGCTGCTATCAAGTCATGGTGGATGATGATATTGCCTCCCGCGAAGTGAGGTTAGGTTATGTTCCCTACCGCGAAGCCCTGATGCAGGCTGCTTCAGGCTCCTTGGTTCAAGCCTTAGGAATGGCCTCTTCCTCTGTGCTGCGACCCACGGTGCAGCGATTTCTGCTGGATGAAGACTGTATTTTTCTGTTATGTTCCGACGGACTCAGCGACTACGAGCGCGTCGATATGATTTGGCGCGATGAAATTCTGCCCCTGCTCCAAGGCGGGACAGACTTAGCCGCAGTCAGTAAACGCCTGATTGAATTGGCTAATCAGTTGAATGGTCATGACAATGTCACGGTCGGTTTGGTTCACTGTCATGTCACTCATCAACGCCCAGGATCTAACTTGGCGTCTTCTGGCTCATCTGAAAACTCACCTACCCCTAGGGACACCACAGCCCCTGACAGCCCTGCCCCCACGGTATTACCCAATACAACCATGGTGGTTCCAGAGCCGCCTGCACCCAAAGGCCGGGGGATGGGACTGCTACTGATTTTAGGATTACTGGTGTTAGGCGTTGGTGGTGTAGTGGCCTACCGATTAGGACTTGTACCGCTCCCCTTCGCCCAGTCACAAAAGTCTCCTCAACCCGCCTCTTCTTCTCCAGCAACCCCACCGCAGCAGGCATCTCCCCATCCTTCCACTGACTTAGCCCAAGCTCAAAAAAACGATGTTCTCCGCCTAGTCGAAAATAATGGTCAACCCGTTGAGATCGAGGTTGTTCAAGATCTCAAGGATTTTGGGGACATCTCGCCATCCTCTCCTGAAACCTCAGATGCTAATCTACCTCAGCCTACTTCCACCTCAAACCTCAAGCTTCCCAGCGGTAGCCTCGTGGTAATCGTTGATTTGTCCCCTCAGTCTATACCTACTCAACCGAATGTTCCTTTGCCAAGGGTGATTTCCCAGCTATCCGCATTCGCAGTTGTCGGAGTGTGATTGACCCAAAGGACAGCAAAACCCAACAAGAGGGTGCGGGTAGCGTGAAACCCGATTCAATAAATCCACGGGGAGCCAATCCCGTTCCTACAGCTCAATTCATTGTCGGAGAATCTGAAGCACCTGATCCTGCAATAGAACCAAACGCTCAAATTGTTTGGGTAGCTCGGTCTGAACTTGAGCCTCGGGTGGATAAAATTATCCCTGCATCTCAGTTAAGCGAGGCTCAGCGGGAAGCCTGTAAACCTTCCCCCGTGACGGGTAAGGAGATTCCTGCTGGTGTCTCCCTAAGCTCAGAAAATTAGCCTTAGCCCCATGAGCTATCAGTCCGATGTGCAAGAACAACCCCAGGTTCTCCATGCCCTGATCAAAACCTATCAACAGCAATCGGTTTGGTCGGCATTAACCAGTTTAGGGGAACCGAGAACACCCATCATTTTGACGGGGATGGGAGCGTCTTACAATGCCTTATATCCCACTTGGTTTTACCTAAATCAACAGGGGAGATCGGCTTTTCACATCGACACGTCTACGCTCATTCACTATCTACACGCTCTCCTAGATACCCCCTGTGTCATCATAGCGGTGTCTCAATCTGGCGAAAGTATCGAAATTCAACGGTTGGTGGAGCAAGTAGAGGTGCGTCGTCGTCAGGAGCAGGCTCCTTGCTTAATCAGTGTTACGAATAGTAGCTCCAATACCTTGGCTGAGCAGAGTGATCTGTCTCTAGTGACCCAGGCTGGGTCTGAGGTAGGAATTGCCACGAAAACCTATACCAGTTCTCTGTTATTGCTTAATTTGTTGGCCAAGGCACTGGTCGGGAAATTACAGGCTGAGGATTTTGAAAGGGGTCGTGCGATCGCAACCCTCCTCCAAACCTACTTAGCCGAAAGTGCAACCGCCATCCATACAGGTTTTGAGGCTCTCCGCACCAGTTCCTACGTGGCCATCATGGGTCGCGGACCTGCCTTAGCAACAGCTAAAAACAGTGCCTTAATCTTCAAAGAAGGAGTGCGAATCCCTGCTGAGGGCTATTCCAGTGGCCAGTTTCGCCATGGTCCTAGGGAGATGATTACGCCCCAGATAGGTGCGATCGTCTTAACCAGTCCAGACCACACCCTTGAACTCAATCAACGCTTAGCCTCAGATATTTTGGCCTACGGCGGGCAGTTGATTTGCATCGGTCAGCCTGGAGCTACGGGTGGTGTTGACATTCCCCTACCTATCTTTGAAGATCCCTATCTTTATCCCATTTTAGAGATTCTTCCCCTCCAACTTCTAGCTGAAAAATTAGCCGTCAGTAAAAATATCACCCTAGGAGAGTTTCGCTGGTCTGGAAAGGTTGTAAAACAAGAATAAACCCAGAGTGACCTTACCCCGAAAAAGTGGACATTCTCCTTGGTTATCGACTCTTCGGAAATGTC
>JAAUOM010000012.1 GCA_012034865.1 Acaryochloris sp. CRU_2_0
CTGAGTGGAAGGGCCGTCGCTCAACGGATAAAAGTTACTCTAGGGATAACAGGCTGATCTCCCCCAAGAGTTCACATCGACGGGGAGGTTTGGCACCTCGATGTCGGCTCATCGCAACCTGGGGCGGTAGTACGTCCCAAGGGTTGGGCTGTTCGCCCATTAAAGCGGTACGTGAGCTGGGTTCAGAACGTCGTGAGACAGTTCGGTCCATATCCGGTGTAGGCGCAAGAGCATTGAGAGGATTCCTCCTTAGTACGAGAGGACCGGGAGGAACGCACCGCTGGTGTACCTGTTATCGTGCCAACGGTAAACGCAGGGTAGCCATGTGCGGAGTGGATAACTGCTGAAAGCATCTAAGTGGGAAGCCCACCTCAAGATGAGTGCTCTCATGGCATAAGCCAGTAAGGTCACGGGAAGACGACCCGTTAATAGGCGGTAGATGGAAGCGTGGTAACATGTGTAGTCGAGCCGTACTAATAGACCGAGGGCTTGACCTCATTTAATTGGTGTTATGTGACAGAATTTAGCTATGCAGTCTTCAGGGTTCTGACCCTAAAATCTTCCTGGTGCTTATTGCGCGGTGGTACCACACCGATCCATCCCGAACTCGGTTGTGAAACGCTGTAGCGGCGAAGATACTTGGGGGGTAGCCCTCTGGGAAAATAGCTCGGTGCCAGGTTAATATTTGAAGTAGACCTTCTTATGCAAGAAGGTCTACTTTTTTGCGTATTTTTAAGCTGAACAACAGGTGAAAGCAGGGGATCTGGGACAGATATCTCTTGCATTTGCTGATGGAGATACTTTATGTCTGATCAATATTCTGTAGATGTCAGTAAAGGGAAGGCAGAACAGCGGTCTGTTTCTCTTCAATTGAGTTCTTTAGAACCACAAACTTCTGCTTCATCTGTTGAGTTAAGTGCTTCTGGGCGACGAGAATGGTGGGCTCAGCGATGGGTTGATGTATTGGAGTCTTTTGGTTGGCGTCGTCGGTTGGAGAGGGCTCGTAACTATGTTCGTGAAGGTCGGGTTTTGCAGCTTGATTTTAAGGGTTCTCGGGTTGTGGCTCGAGTACAAGGGACAGCAGAGCAGCCCTATAAGGTTTCCCTTGCTCTTGATCCGTTTACGGATGAGCAATGGGGCTATGTGCTTGGAGAAATGTCTCAACGGGCTATCTTTGCGGCAAAATTATTAGCTGGAGAAATGCCTCAGAATATTGAAGAAGCGTTTACGGCTAGTGGGTTGAGTTTATTTCCTTTTAGTAAGTTTGATATTCATAGTCGGTGTTCTTGTCCTGATCCGGTTAATCCTTGTAAACATATTGGGGCTGTATATTATCTGCTGGGGGATCATTTTAGCCAGGATCCATTTATTTTGTTTCAATTGCGGGGGCGAACTAAGCAAAGTATTGTCGAAGATCTGCGGCAGATGCGTACTGTTGCTTCGCAAGTGGCTGAGCAGGATGGTCTAGTAGGGGAAGTGGTTCAACCTACGGGATTGCAAGTTGATCCCAATTTTTGGCGATATGAGCAGCAACTTGATCCATCTTTGGTCGTGATTGCGCCTCCCCTAGCGAGTGAGACGGTTTTAGATGTTTTAGGTTCTTTGCTGCTGCCTTCTCAGTCAGTTGCTGGAAAATCGGCTGGTGAGCAGTGGGTTAATGAGTGTTTGCGGGGAATTTATCAAAGGGCTAGCCAAAATGCAATGATGAAGGCGATGTTCAGTCGGGAGAGAGAGTAGATGCAAGGACCAGCCAGTGTTACACCGAGTTGGTTTGTCCGTAGAGATATTGATGGTTTTTTTGGTTTAGCGATTGATAATATTGTCCAAATTTTGTTGATTGTGGGATTTGTCAGGGGGTGCTTGGGTTTGGGGTTGACTTGGTTTATGGCCGCATTTTGCCCGGTGTGGCTCTAAGTTTGATTGTAGGGAATGTTTACTATAGTTGGCTGGCTTATCGGCTGGGGCAGCGAGAGCAGCGAGATGACTTGACGGCGTTGCCCTACGGCATTAACACGGTGAGCTTATTTGCTTATTTGTTTTTGGTGATGTTGCCTGTGAAGTTGGATGCGATCGCACAAGGCATTCCCTCTTCTCAGGCTGCAGAAATCGCTTGGCAAGCTGGATTAGTGGCCTGTTTAGGATCAGGACTGATTGAACTAGGCGGGGCTTGGATAGGTCATCGTTTGAGAGTGTTGGCACCTCGGGCAGCGATGCTTTCAACCTTGGGGGGAATTGCCCTCACTTTTATTGCCATTGGATTCTTGTTGCGCACCTTTGCCAACCCCATTGTGGGTTTAGTGCCCCTAGGTGTGATTTTACTGACCTATTTTGGTCAAGTTAATTTTGGCATTCCTGGGGGATTGTTGTCGGTATTGTTGGGGATTGCTTTAGCTTGGATAACGGGTTTAGTGCAATGGGATTCAGCGTTATTTGAGCAAGCGTTGCAACCCTTGGGACTTTATCTGCCTAAGCTTTGGATTGGAGCGATTTGGCAGCAAGGGACGGTGCTAGGGCGATATTTCAGTATTATTTTGCCGATGGGATTATTCAATTTAGTAGGCAGTTTACAAAATCTTGAAAGTGCGGAAGCAGCAGGCGATCGCTACCCAACGGCAACTTGTTTAGCGGCCAATGGAATTGGGACTTTAGTCGCAGCGGTGTGTGGATCCTGTTTCCCAACGACGATCTATATTGGCCATCCCGGGTGGAAAGAAATGGGAGCTCGCGTGGGTTACTCCTGGTTAAATGGGTTAGTGATAGGGAGTTTGTGCTTAACTGGTGCGTTGGGTATTATTACTTATTTAGTCCCGATCGAGGCAGGGATGGCGGTTGTCCTGTGGATTGGGATTGTGATTGTGGCTCAAAGTTTTACGGCCACGCCTGTCGCTCATGCGCCAGCGGTGGTAGTCGGTCTGTTGCCAGGAATTGGTGCTTGGGGAGCCTTGATTGCTAAAAATAGCCTCCGGGTAGCAGGGGTTGGTATTCCCAATCAACCCTTTGAGCCGGAAGCATTAGTGGCGAACTTTAAGCTCAGTGATACTTATATTGAAGGGGCTTTGGCCCTAGAACAAGGGGTGATTTTGTCAGCGATGATCTTAGCTGCGATTACGGTTTATATCATTGAGCAGCAGTTTGGGCTGGCGGCCTTGTGGGCAATAGCAGCAGCTATTTTAGCCTGGATTGGACTCATCCATAGCTTTGCTTGGACTCCGACGGATACCGTTGTTCAGTTAGGTTGGGGAGCTGGCAGAGAATGGGCAATCAGTTATGCATTGCTGGCGATCTTGTTTGGGTTTGCGGCTTGGCAAAGTCGTCGGCACAAAAAACTATCTTGACCCTGGTCCCCATAGGGGTTCCTTTGAAGATTGACTCGACCCTGGTCCCCACAAGGGTTCTTGGGTTTGAGGCGCTGGAGCTGGAACTGGGGCTGGAGCTGGAGCTGGCTCAGAGGGGGGTACGTAGGTGGTTTCTTGCCGAGGCGGGGGTACGTAGGCTTCTCTAGGGGCAGACTCTGCAGGAATGGGGGCAGCTTGCTCAGCTTCCATTTGACGTTGTGCCTGTGCTGCCGCTGCAATTGTTTTCTGGCGCTGTTCTTCCAGGGATGTAAGTTGCTTAGAGAAATCCTTACGTTTGGCTTCAACCTGGGAGGCAAGGAAGGAATCTTTAGGAACTTCCTGAAGCAGTTTCAGGGCTTTTTGCCATTCAGCTTTGTGTTGGTCGAGGGTCGAAACGGAATCATTATTTTTCGCGCTTTTCTGGATGGTTTGGGCTATTTTATTGGCTTTTTTAAGGCTTTCGTCTGCTTTTATCTCTTTTTGAATTCGAGTAGATAGGGTTTTGCTTTCGTTTTGATAAGTGGCTAAAGCCCTTTTAGCTTGCGGGTACACCTTGATATTCCGAGGAATCTTGTTGAGTTCAGCAATGGCTGTGTCCAGTTGTTCTTGTGCTGCTTGGATATTAGCGACGGTTTTGGCTTGTTTATAGGTGATTTGAGCGGCTTGGGCGTCATCCACTGCCTGGTCATAAGTGGCTTGAAATTGAATATCCTGGGAGCAATTCTTGAGAACGGTGCAAACGGATTGAATGTAGGGGGAGGTCAAGGCTAGGCTGGTTCCACCGATCAACACTGCGACCAGGCTTCCTGTCAGCAATTTGGTTCGAGTTAACCTGACAATTTTGTGGGGAGAGGTTTTTGGGGAGGCGACGACGGTTTCAGAAGACTTCTCCTGGGCAGGATGGGAACCGTTGTTGGTAACTTGGGGCGTGGTTAGGTTGAGATCTCCTGATGGGGCAGTCGTTACTGCAAGTTGGGGGCTGGTTTGAGGTGTTTGTGGGGTTGTGGGAGGGGACTGGGGAGTGGTTACGGCTTGTTGAGCTATGGTTTGTAATTGCTGAGCTGTATTATCTTGCTGAGCAGTGGTAGGGGAGGTGTTGGGTTGGTTCTGAGTTGGATTGGCAAAATTGCTATTGCCGGGGTTAACAACTGTCTCAGCTAAAGAGTCGATGTTAGGGTTGAAGCTGGAGGGTTGCTGTGTTTGTCTAATGGCCAATAGGTTTTGAACTGCCAGTAAAGCCTCGGTCGCAGAACGATAGCGTTGACGGTAATCGTAGAACACCATTTTCTCTAGAAGGGTGGCAAAAGCAGGTGATACAGAAACGCGATCGCGCCAGACCAGCTCACCCGTGGTCTCATCTTCTGGCAGTTCACCAAAGGAAGGTCTTAGTCTAGTTAAGGCTTGGATGCCAATGATGCCAACGGCATAGATATCGCTACAGAGTCGGGGCTGTCCTCGAAACTGCTCACTGGGCATATACCCTGACGTGCCGATGAGAACCGTGCGAGGCATTTGAGTAGCGGTGTCGGCGAGTTGGGTAGTGACTTGTTTGACGGCACCAAAATCAATTAAGACGAGTTTGCGATCGCGCCTCCGCCTGATTAAGTTGGAAGGTTTGATATCCCGATGAATAACCTGTTTCTCATGGACAAAGGACAAGACTTCTAAAATGTCATAGAGCAATTGGAGAACCGCATCTTCATCCAAGGGTTTTCCTGTTTCTAATTCCTCGGCTAGACTCTCGCCTTCCACAAATTCCTCTGCCAGATAAAACTCTTCATTATCTTCGAAGTGAGCGAGAAGACGGGGAATTTGAGGATGATCGCCTAACTGGTGCAGAACCTTCGCTTCCGAGTCAAATAACCGACGAACCGTTTGCAGCAACGCTGGATCATGGGAGCCTGTTTTTAACTTTTTGACCACACATTGGGGTGAATCAGGGAGGTGAGTGTCTTCAGCTAAAAAGGTTTCGCCAAAGCCGCCCTCTGCTAAAGGTTTGACGACGGAATAGCGGCCTGCCAGTTTGCGTCCTAACATCGAATGAATCTCAGCGTTTAACAATGGGATGTGAAACAATGAAGAGTGTTGCTTGCAGGAACCCTAGCAGTGTCACTCTCGGTAATCACTCTAGCACCTACAACAGGCGGATCGCCCGCAGGTTTATTGGTCGCCCTCCATGGTTGGGGATCAAATGCCCAAGATTTAGCCTCTTTGGCTCCCTATCTCAATTTGCCGACCTATCAATTTTGTTTTCCCAATGCGCCTTTCCCCCATCCCCAAGTCCCAGAAGGCCTTATGTGGTATGACTTAGGGACTCAAGAAGGACTACCCGCAAGTCGGCATGCCCTCTTAGACTGGTTGCCCGCCTTAGCCCAACAGACAGAGGTGCCCCTGACACGGGTGATCTTAGCTGGATTTTCACAAGGGGGAGCGATGACATTGGATGTGGGGGTTCGTCTACCCTTAGCAGGGTTGATCTGTTTGAGTGGCTATTTACATCCGTCGGTGAAACCTTTATTGGGGGAACAGACGCCGCCTGTGCTGATGGTTCATGGTCAACAGGATCCTGTTGTGCCGTTGAGTGCAGCTCAACAGGCAGATCAAGCTTTACGCACAGGTGGTGTATCGGTCGAGTATCATGAATTACCGATGGCTCATGAAATTAGTCCACCTGTTTTGGTTTTGATTCAGACCTTTGTGACAACCCTTTTGAAGACTTAAGTATTGATAAGATTTAAATGTTGAGTTGTCTTGACATGGTGAGGATTGCCCTTATCCTTTGTGGCTTCGATTAAAGCAAGGGGGAGAATCTACAGAGAGATTAAGCAGAAGCGATTCTGCCTAAGTTGGGGGGATAGGGGTACTGAGGGTGACAATCCTCAGGCAAGAAAAACTTAATAGAATTCCTGGCCTCATCCCCTATAAGCGGGTATCAGCGGTCTGATAGACTAATAAATTGGTACTGAAAGATACAAAATATAACTCAAAGCAGTTACTGAAAGACAGAACGCAAGACACAGTCAGGCATGTAGGAGGATTCTTTGCGTGGATAACGTTATCGGCCTAGAGATTATTGAGGTGGTAGAACAAGCTGCGATCGCCTCAGCTCGGTGGATGGGTAAAGGAGAAAAAGATACTGCGGATCATGTTGCAGTAGAAGCCATGCGCGATCGCATGAACAAGATCCATATGCGAGGCCGCATCGTTATTGGTGAAGGCGAAAGAGATGATGCCCCCATGCTTTATATCGGCGAAGAATTGGGCATTTGCACCCAACCCGATGCCGCTAACTTTTGTAACCCAGAAGAACTCGTAGAAATCGATATTGCCGTAGACCCTTGCGAAGGCACTAACCTCGTGGCTTACGGTCAAAATGGGTCAATGGCCGTGCTGGCTATCTCTGAGAAAGGGGGCTTGTTTGCAGCACCGGACTTCTATATGAAAAAACTAGCCGCTCCCCCTGCTGCTAAAGGCAAGGTGGATATCAATAAATCTGCCACTGAAAACTTGAAAATTTTGGCGACAGCCCTGGATCGCTCCATCGAAGAGCTGGTTGTGGTGGTGATGAAACGAGAACGCCATAACGAGCTGATTAAGGAAATTCGCAGCGCAGGGGCTCGCGTTCACCTGATTACGGATGGGGATGTCTCCGCTGCTCTATCTTGTGCCTTTTCAGGGACGAATATTCATGCCCTCATGGGCATTGGCGCTGCCCCAGAGGGAGTGATTTCAGCGGCAGCCATGAGAGCCTTGGGGGGTCATTTCCAAGGTCAACTGGTCTATGATCCTGACGTTGTCAAAACAGGGTTAATTGGCGAGAGCAAGGACAGTAACCTGGCGCGCTTACGAGAGATGGGCATCACTGATCCGGATCGCGTTTACACTGCCGAAGAATTGGCTTGTGGCGAAACCGTCCTCTTTGCTGCCTGTGGGATTACGCCTGGAACCTTAATGAAAGGGGTGCGCTTCTTTAATGGCGGTGCTCGTACCCAATCCCTGGTCATTTCCACCCAATCTAAAACCGCCCGATTTGTGGATACCGTTCATATGTTTGAAACGCCTAAACGTCCAAAAGCACTTCAGTTGCACTAGGCACAGCCATTGCCTATAGGAATTCTGAAGTTTTATATCCCTCAAGTGACGCGGCTCAATCAACAGTGAAGGAGAACACATGAATATTGCGGTGGTCGGTTTAAGTCACAAAACAGCACCCGTTGAAGTTCGGGAAAAGCTGAGTATCCCTGATGATGCTAAAGAAAAGGCAACGGCTCAACTGCGGACTTATCCTCACTTAGAAGAGGTTGCCATTTTAAGCACCTGTAACCGCATGGAAGTTTATGTGGTGGCTCAGGAAACCGATGGCGGTATTCGTGAACTGACGCAGTTTTTGTCCGAGTGGAGTCAGATCCCGCTGGCTGAATTGCGTCAGCATTTGTTCATCCTCTTGCATCAAGATGCAGTCATGCATTTAATGCGGGTGTCAGCAGGGTTGGATAGTTTGGTTTTGGGCGAAGGCCAAATTCTAGCTCAGGTGAAACAAACCCACAAATTAAGTCAACAGTATAGTGGTGCTGGCCCCATTCTCAATCGCCTCTTCAAACAGGCCATTTCTGCGGGCAAACGGGTGCGTACCGAAACGAGTATTGGCACCGGTGCCGTCTCCATTAGCTCGGCGGCTGTGGAACTCGCGCAGATGAAAACCGAGGATTTGTCTGCCCATCGAGTGGCCATTATTGGGGCAGGCAAAATGTCGCGGTTGTTAGTTCAGCATTTGCTGAGTAAGGGAGCCAATCAGATTACAATTCTCAATCGCTCCCTTAAAGGCGCGCAGCAACTGGCGGGTCAGTTTCAGGAGGCAGACTTAAAACTCCATACCCTAGCAGATCTGCCGACGGTATTGGCGGTGTCGGATCTGATTTTTACCAGTACGGCCTCGATGGAACCCCTCCTAGATCGGGATATATTGGAGCCGATTATTCGCGATCGCCAATCCTGCCTGATTGTGGATATTTCAGTGCCCAGAAATGTGCACAGTGATGTCAATGAGTTATCCCAAGTCAGGGTCTTTAATGTCGATGATCTCAAGGCAGTGGTCGCCCAAAACCAAGAAAGCCGTCGGCAAATGGCAATGGAGGCGGAATCTCTTTTAGAAGAGGAGTTGGCCAGTTTTGATGTGTGGTGGCGCTCCTTAGAGACGGTTTCTACCATTAGCAGCCTGCGGACCAAGGTAGAATCGATTCGGGAGCAAGAGCTAGAAAAAGCTCTATCTCGTTTGGGTGCGGAGTTTGCCGAGAAACACCAAGAAGTGATTGAAGCCCTGACGCGGGGCATCGTCAACAAAATTCTCCATGATCCGATGGTGCAGTTGCGGGCTCAACAGGATATCGAAGTGCGGCGCAAGGCGATGCAATCGCTGAATATGCTGTTTAACTTAAATGCGTCCCATGAAGTGGCTAAGCGCAATACTTAATATCAAAGCCAGTAGGTTTGAGAGCGATCGCATTCCCTCATCCTTGCTTCAAGGTTTCGGTTTAAGTTGGTGTTGGCAAAGTTGCCAAATCAGAAGAATCAGAAAAACAGGATTATTGATCAAGTACCGTTGCCAGAGTCGTCTAGGCTCGACGGCTAAGCGGTAGAGCCACTCTAGGCCAGCCGCCATCATCCAGCGCGGGGCTTGGCTCGTTTCGCCGCTGTGAAAGGCGAAGGCGGCCCCGACGCCAATCATGACGGCCTCTAATTTTCCCTGTTGTTGTGCCATCCACAGTTCTTGTTTGGGGCAACCCAAGGCGATAAAGACGATCGCTGCCCCCGACTGATGAATGCGATCAATGTCGCCAGTGGTTTCAGCGGGTGTGAGTTCTCGAAAGGGTGGAGCGTGCGTACCTGCAATCTTCAGGGCTGGGAAGCGACTTTGTAGGTTTTCTTGGAGTTTTTGTAGCATTGCCTCAGTCCCACCATAGAGATAAATGGGCACCTGTTCTTGAGCAGCACGCTGACAACAGGCCAGCATTAGATCGGGACCATAGACGCGGGTTGCTTGTGGCCACCCCAGCCACCGTAAAGCCCAAACGAGGGGCATGCCATCGGGGGTGACGAGGGCGGCTTGATTGACAATTTGACGGTAATCGTGATTCCAGTAGGCGGTCATAACGACATGGACATTGGCAGCGATAATGTAGCAGGATTGATGAGTGCTGGTCCATGCGAAAATGCGATCGCATGCAGTCCTGTAATCAACAATAGACACCGTAGTGGATAGAATCCATTCTTTCAGAACCGACTTTTCTTCAACCATCTTTTATTTAACGCTTGTGTTGCATTCTTTTTGCAAGTTGCTGTAATAGCCAGGTTGGGATCAGTAATACAATTAACGTGGAAAGCTGGAATTTGCCTCTGGGTATCAACTTTATAAGTTGTTGAGAATACTGTTTCACTTCTTGAGTGCGATTACTCCATTTACTACCTAGGAGAAGCAGCTCGTTCGCACGATAGGCCAGTCCTACTTTTGTATAGACTTGGAGATGTGTCTTAGCAACTCTGTACCAGGCTTCTGGTGTAACTTTACGGCTATTGCTTCCTAAATACTTGCGCCAATGATAGATACAGTCTGGAATATATTGATAGTCACATTCAGAGGAAATGACCCGAATCCAGAACTCCACATCGTGTAAATCTTGAACCTCAAATTCTGGATCGTATCCTCCTACCGCTTTCCATACACTGCGCTTGAGGGGTGTTGTACCGATTAGAGTCCATTGGGAGCTGACTCGAAGTTTTTTTGCCCGCAGCATTCGCTTGAGGGAAATGTCACCTGGGTTCACAATTTTGCAATTACCTGCTTGATCTTCCCGCAGGTAATTGCCATACATAAATCCTAAAGATGGTGATTGGGCAAACGTAGATTGAATTTTGGCTAGGGCATCTTCTGGTAATAGATCATCTGCATCGAGTAAGACTAGAATTTCTCCCTGAGCTACTTGAAATCCATCATTACGGGCACCAGAAGGCCCACCATTTTGTGATCGCTTAATCAATCGAATTAATGGGTTGTGGGCCAAATCCTGGCAAACTTGGTTAGTCTCTGGGTAGGGTGAAGCATCATTGACAAGAATGATTTCCAGAGGGGGCTGTGATTGTTTCAGCACACTCTCAACAGCTTCGTAGAGGAGCGCTCCTTCGGAATAACAGGTAATAACAACGCTGATGGTGGGAGCAGTTGGGCTCATGATTGGGCCTTAGGGGAAAAGAAATGCTGACAATACCGAAGAACTGTGATCAGGGCAATGGACGTATATTTCTTTAAAAACATGACGCAGCCCCATAGGGAATAAGCTTCCCAATTCAAGCGCAACCATAAACGCCAACTTAGACCAGAGTAAGGATTGAAGACTAATTTCCATAATTGACCTGGATCTCCATTGGAGGCTAACCAGTTACTAGGATACAAGAATGACTCTCCCGGCATACTCAATGCTGGATAACGTCCATCGACAAAAATTTTAAATCCGGCTTTTTGGGCTCTCAGCAAGTAGAGAGAATCTCCGCCATAGTGGGGTGTTTGCTGAATATTCGGATAACCCATTTTATCGACAACAGTTCTGGGAATACAGACAATATTGCCACTGAGTAAGTCACAAGGGCTAATTTGATTGGGCTCAGCCTGGATATAGCGATACCCTTGCCATGTTTTACGTTTGCCGCCAAAAGCAAGCTGGTCTGGCTGATTTTTAGAAAAGCCTTGTGCACCAACGATCGCACCAGGGGTTGCTTGGCAAAATTGGACTAGGCTAGGGATGGTTTCGGGCAAAAGTTCGCAATCGTCGTTGAGCCAGATGATGTACTCTGCCCCTTGGGTGTAGGCATATTCCATGCCAAGGGCGATCGCGCCTGTCCACCAAAGGTTTCCGTCTCCTTTTAAGAGGGTAACGTAGGGATACTGTGTGCAGATGCTTTCTCCCGTGTTGTCGGTTGACCCATCATCAATCACAACAACTTTCAAGTGTTCTAAATTGCCATTTTGCTGGAGGTTTTGCAAGCATTTCAATGTAATCGCCTTGCGATTGTGTACGGGGATGACAATGTAGGTGGTGGCGTGGTGTTGATCTGTATCCATCTCAGTGGGTGACTGTATTCCGGGATGACTCGATCAGTTCATGGAAAAGATCCTGATAGCGACTGGCTTGTAGCTCTAGCGTAAACTCCTGTTCTGCCTTAGCCCGTGCAGCTTCTGATAGGGTTCGCCAACGGTTCTGATCGTCTAGGATCCAGTTGATGCCCTGGGCGAAATCTTCAATCTCAAAGGGATGTGCTAGATAGCCATTGGATTGATGGTTGATCAGGTCTGGCATTCCGCCAATTTTAAAGGCAATACAGGGTGTGCCACAGGAGATCGCTTCTAACACGGTATTGGGTAAGTTATCCTGCACGGAAGGGGCAACAAATACATCGGCTGCTGCATAGGCTAGGGCAAGAGAATAATCATCTTTTAGGGTACCCAAGTAATGGGTTTCAAAGCCTAAATCCAAGGGAGGGATGGGTGCAGAAGAACCAATAATTACGATGTGAGTATCCCCATGGTTTCGCAGTTGTCTGAGGCGTTGCAGGATCGGTTGGAGAAAGTGAAATCCCTTGCGGCGATCGCTGGTTGCTTGTATGGCACCAAATAAGATGAGCGCCTTATCCTGGGGTAGATTGAGGATTTGGCGGGCCAATTGTGCATTGATGGGCTTGTAAATTTGTAGATCAAGACCATTAGGAATCACTTCCACTCTGTGCCCTTTAAAAAGTGAGCTGGATTGGGCACACTCAGCTAGCCATTGACTGGGGGTTACCAGAGTAAGATCCAGTGCCTTGAAGGTTCTCTTTTTGCGTTGCCAAACCCAAGAGGAGAAATCAGATGATTTCCCACTCTCTAGTTGCGGGCAATAACCGCAGTGATCGGTATAGCGATCGCACTCACCACTGTAATGACACCCTCCTGTAAAAGGCCACATATCATGCAGTGTCCAGACTAGAGGACATTTGAACCGTTGCAGAGTTTCTATTTTTAGAAAACCATCGCAGATCCAATGAAGATTGATCACTTCTGGGTCTAGTTGGTTTATCTTTGTTGCGATTCGTTCAGGTAACCACTGAAGCGAGTAGGTTTTTGAGTCAGCTTCTGTAAAAAGTTTGATGGGAAGTGCATTGATAGCGGGACGGAGAGATGCTAATCCTTTCTCGAGTTTGCTCTGAAGCGTGATTGCTGTTGGGTCGTCAGTTCCTTTAGCTTGAACCAACAGATGTGAATCAATATCTGCCTTTCGCAAACTCTGATGTAGGCGATGAGCTGCACGAGCTGCCCCACCGCCGCCATCAGCAATACTTAAGAGTAATGCATTCAACATCAAGACTTTGGCTTTCGGTAAACAGCAATGACAGAGTGACCATTAGGTAGCATTTCGGGGACATTCATCCCTTCAATTAAGAAGGTAGCTATCATCTCAGATAACTTGGCAAAAAAGCGATAAGTCCAAGACCGATTCACTAATGAAAAATGAAAATTAAGTTTTTTACTCAAGCTTTCTAAAACAATGTAAGCCAAATAAGATTTCTTATGAATATCTGCAAGGCGTTCATGCTTGATGTCAACAATTTCTAATTCAAATCTTTGAC
Organism: Acaryochloris sp. CRU_2_0; assembly: GCA_012034865.1. GTDB lineage: Bacteria > Cyanobacteriota > Cyanobacteriia > Thermosynechococcales > Thermosynechococcaceae > Acaryochloris. The sequence continues at coordinate 12,990 of JAAUOM010000012.1, forward strand.
TAATGTATGTTAGGGCTTTATCTGACCACCAACTAACATGATGAGGTGGCATATTCAAAATATTATTTTTTGCTGCTGACAAAAAAGAATCCGCACTAGGGACAGAATAAATTAGGAAACCTCCTGGCTTTAAACACAATAAACTGGACTCTATAAAGGAAGTAATTTCGGTAACATGCTCTAAAACTTGAAATGCACAAACAACATCATAAACTGAAGAATAAGACTTCACATGAACCTGAATTGATTCATTCAAAACCTCGATACCTAAACTTCCTGCATCTAATTTAGCTTTTTGACTGAACTCAATTCCTCTATATTTTTCTACAGAAATTTGCTTCGCAAATAAGCCGTTTCCACATCCAATTTCAAGAACATGATCAGTTTTTCTAATAAATTTTTGAGCATAGTAATATTCATATTTCTCATCTAGATAATACCAATCTATTCTCTGTAGCTTTTCATAAAAAGATTCTGAGCCTGATATTAATGGGTAGAAAAATTTCAAATCTGATTTTAAGCAGTGATACAAACTAATTTCTTGAACTGAACCAAATTCTGAAGAAACGTCTATTGAAAGCTGTTTCTGATAAAGTGCTGTAATATCTGAGGTCTTTAAACTTTCAACTAGAGTAGTATCGAATTCACCATTCAGCGGACACAGAACTTTACTCTTAGAAAAAGTCATAATCTGGCACCCTAAGCTGTTCAATACTGAGAATTAAAGATGTAACTTACTTTTCTTCTAAATCTTAAGAGTGGACTTAAGCTAAACATGATTGACTCAATAAGCTCATCAGCATCAAAATTACGAATTATCATCTTTGGATGATGCAGTGGAAACTTCATTCCCTTTGAAGGGCAGTTTGCTAGTGAGCTATTAGTTTCTGTGGTATGAGTTGCATCTAGGCCGAAACCTATATTAGATACCAAATTTACGTTTGGAATAATACTTAGCGCATGTTGAGTCCAACAAGCAAAAGTCCAAGCATAGTCCCACGTATCAATTTGATTGTTGTAGGCAGTTTGAAATTTCTTGTCCCAAAAGGCAACTGCTTGAGAAGACCTGAACCAATTTTTGAGAAAGCTTTTTTCACGCAAAGATGGCCATTCTTTCATTGAAATGTCATAATGTTGCCAAGCACGCTTCCAAGTAGCCCACCCCCAAATTTGGTTGTATCGAGAGAAATAGTAGCTAGTTGAATCTGTGTATTGATTTGGAATGATATTGTTCCCTGCGATCGCCATAATACGGGTGTCATTACGATATCGACATAAAAGCTCATCGCAAAATTGGAAAAAAGTTGGATCGGGTAAACAATCATCTTCGAGAATGATTGCTTCTTCTACTTGTTCAAATACCCAATTTAATCCACTAGCGACTCGCTGTTTACAACCCAAGTTAATGTCTGCATAGTTTTTATAGACTCTACAATCCCAATCAATCTGCTCAATGATGCTTCTTGTTTCTGTACATTTTTCTGCTTCACCAGAGCGATCGGTACGAGGGCCATCTGCAACAACTAGTAATTGTTGTGGTTTTGCCTGTCGAATTGTATTGAAGACCCGTTGGGTAGTATTGGGTCGGTTAAAAATTAAAAATGCAACTGGCGTAGTAAGTTGAAAAGTCATGTCTATATTTTGAGCTTATTTAAAGCTTTGGCAATGAAACTGGGTTCGACAAAAAATTCCTTCCCATCTTTTGTAAGTGATACTTTTGAAATTTCATAAGGCTTTGCAAACTCAAATTTATGGCCAAATGTTTTTTGAAAAAACCCATATTTTATCAGCGAAGTTTCACTATTGCCAGTAAGAGGTAATTGTCTAGATTGTAAATAATCTTTTAGGATTTGAATTAGTTCTGCATGGCTCGAAGGTTTAATGATCCCCTCAAGGTCTTCATAAAACGCTCTTGACATTAAAATAGAGGGTTTACTCTGGTAAAGTGCTTCAATACCCACTGTAGAGCCAAATGTGATCACAAGATCACAGGCTTTCATTAACGCATAACTTCCTACCTTAGAATCAGCATCTATGACTTCAAGATTACTAAATTTATATTTGAGTTTTTCAAGACTTTGAGTTTGAGAATTATTTAAGCCAGATAGATTAGGGTGAACTCTTAGAAAAAACTGAATTGACAAATTATCTTTAAAATCACTAGCAATTTTGCATATCCCATCATTCTGATCATTGTAGAATGGATTTTCCCATTCATCAAAAGCCACAAATTCATCTTCAGATGAATTAAATATTGCGACTTTAAAAATAGAAGGAGAAAGCCAAATTAATTTTTCAGGTAAAACATTTTGCTTTTGTTTCTCGGTAAATGAGAACCATCCTTGTGTTTGACTGTTTATACGCTCTTTATACCAAGTATAAGCGATCATCTTTTTTTTGATTCATCTAAATTCGACATTTGATAAACTCTTTCTATGCTCTCTTTTGTAAGTTTAAGATCATGTGGATAGCTATTTTTACATAAGTAATATTGCTCAAGCACTCCAGCACGCTCATGTACATAAGTTTCAATCCCTAGTGATTGAGCTATCCTTAATGCTGGTCTGAATGCAGAGAATCTGCCATTGCAAATAAAGAAAAGATCTGGTTTTTTGGAAATTAAATGATTTTTGATGGAGAAATGAGTGATTGCAGAGGTTAGTAAATTATTTCTGATAATATCAATATTTTTGCAAATATCTGGATTAGGTTCTCGTAAGTAAGAGACTATTGAACTGAGGGCTGCCAAGCCAATATCAGAACCTTCTAGGTATATATTTTTAAGATCTTTGACGCAGGTAATTTCGATTGAGTTTAAACGTTCAGTTTCTAAACGCTGAGTTTCAGAGATCCAATAAAAATCTTCTACAGTGATTTTATGAGAGCCTATCCATTTTAATCCAGCATTTAGACGAGACTTACACATTCGACAAGTCCATCGTTCGTGTTTTGGGTTAGGCTCACAAGTAGGTAGTTTCCCAGAACAGGATAAAAGTGTAACAGCATAGTCTTTTTGAAGGTATTGCTCAATTAAATCTAGCTCAGTTTCAAAATGGTAAGGCCAGATTGCGAAAGGTACATAAAAAATCACTTTTTTGGTTTTCACTAGTACGTACCTCTAATCGATTAAGACCTGAGCCATTTCTCTAAATATTTTGGAGGATTTCAGTAACTCTGAGTAGGTTCCTGTTGCTGTTACTTGCCCGCTTTCCAAAAGATAAATATGGTCACATTTTTTTATAGTCGTTAGTCGATGAGCAATGATTACTAAAGTCTTTTCTCCGGTCAAATGATCCAGTGCCTTAATAAATTCTTGTTCTGTAGTGTTATCTAATGCTGCTGTGGCCTCGTCCATAACAAGCACATTTGGGTTGTGGTACAAAGCCCTAGCAATTCCGATGCGCTGCTGCTGACCGCCGGAGAGACGAACACCCAACTCTCCAACCATTGTATCAAGTTTATCAGGAAGGCCTTTGATGAACTCATCAAGTTGAGCTGCTTCTAGCGCAGCCCAGACTTGATCATTATTAATATCCGATTCCGGTAATCCAAAAGCTACATTCTGCCTAATGCTCTCATCTGAGAGATATATTTTCTGAGGAATGTATCCAATTTGGTGTTGCCATGACATTAAATAGGGCTGAATATCTCGCTCATCTATTAACACTTTTCCTTTATTTGGAGTGAGTAATCCTAAGAGAATGTCTACAATTGTGGTTTTCCCTGCACCTGATGAACCAACAAAAGCAGTAGAAGTTCCTTTCTCTATCGTCAAACAAATATTCTGAAGAGCCTCTATTTTTGCATTAGGGTATTTATAGGAAATATCTCTTAGTTCAATTGTGTTTTGAAACGAAAAATCTTGTTGATCGACTTCGATTAATTGTTCAATAGGTGTTTTCTCAAGCATCTTAATCTCGTGATAAATAGCGTCAACTGAGTGCTTATAGTATGTAATTAAAGGTAGCGTAGATGAGATGCGTTTGGCAGAAGGCATGATTCGCAGAGCTGCGATCGCAAATAAAGATAGCAGTGGAAAAACAGATTGACTTGACTTACCTTGAACAATTGTCAATAAGACGATAAGAATAACCGATATTAGAATAATAGTTTCTATAAATAAAGATGGTGTTTGCCGAGTAAAACTTGCAAACATATCTGCATGACTAGACTTGGATAAATTATAACTAAAATTCTGTAAAAACAAATTTTCTCTGCCTAATACCTTGGTTTCTTTAATGCCTCCTATAGATTGATTTACTGTCTTCACTATCTTAGAAAAGTGACGCTGACGAATTAAGCCTAATTGATTAGTTTTTCTCCGAATTAGCAAATTGAAAGAAATCATTGATGTACTTAAAATAACAAGGGCTAAGATCGAGGAAAAAGGTTCGATATAGACCAATAATAAAAAGATAAATGTTACAACTATTAGTTCAGTCAGTAAAGTCAGAGCTGGCATTAGGACACCACTAAAAACTTGTCCAACTTCGGAAATAATATTAGAGACTATGTCTGCTGTATTTCTCTGTAAGTGAAAAGTGTAGGGAGCATAGATATATGCTTTAAATAAGCGGTTGGATAGATTAATTTGATTTTTGTAAATAAATTTATGTTGCCAAAAAATAATCAATGAAAGAAAAACATTCTTGAAACTATAAATTAAGATTAATCCCATGCAGATCAAAATCAGCAATAATTGTGTCGAGGTATTTTCAGGAATAAATTTGCATAAAAAATTAAGATTTTGATTGCTCTTAGACAGCTGAGTTGGGTTATTTAAAAGGGACACAAATGGCATAATAATGCCAATACCTAGTGTCTCAATTACCCCACCAATTAGCATCAATAATAGAATGCCAATTATCTGGATTCCTTTGCCCGGTTCCAGAATATAGTCAAGTTTAGCAAAAAGCTGTTTCATTTACATTAGGGTAAATTAATCTCTTCAATGTGATCAGATTCAGTCTGTAAATTTTTAACAGTTTGAATTAATGCATTAGAAATATTATTAATATTCTCCACCTCAGATATTTTACTAATGGTTCTATAAGCTGAATCAATGTATCCCTTAATAGAAGACTGCTCTATAGCTTTGAGAAAGAGCCTTACCTGGATTAGATGGAGTTGGTTTTTGGAAATCTGTAAGATTTTATGAACTGCAGTTCTACATTGTTCAATATTTTGTATGTGAAATACATTAGGTGCATGTTGATAAAAATTAAAGCCAAACATTAGAACAGGTTTATCTCTGAATAATGCTTCCCATCCTACTGTTCCCGTTGCAGTGGCAACTGCAATGCTGTTCTCAAGTATTCTAAATGAATTAAAGTCTCTAGGAATTAGATGTACATTTCTAATTTGCTTTAGTTCTTGATAAAACTTTCTATCACGTCCTACTTTCTCTTGCATAGGATGATCTTTTACGTAAAGATAAACATCCTCTGGCAAAACTGATGACAGCATTTGCACGATTAAGATTTGATCGACAAATACATCTGCCATTGGTGAAGTTGTACATTCAGGTTGATAATGCAGGGCTACGTATATATACTTCTTAGAAAAGTCAGGCGGTTGACTAAGTTTTCTGTATTCTTCAAAAATATTATGCTTTTTGTCAAAAAACGTTCTTTAATAAGAGATTTTATTCTACCTTGGTTTGATCAATAAAAAGTTTTAAGTTTACATTTTCAGAGAAACTTAGAAAATCCTTTGCTTGCTGCTTCAAGCTCCAAGGCGTTGAATTCATATAGAAAGGAATTGGATCTTTTCCTCTCTCGCTTTGATTGTCATAGTGAGATTGAAATCTATCTGTAAGTATAATGCTTGAAACGTTTGCTTTAATTTCTGATTGATTAGATATAATTAGATTATAGTAAGCATTTTTGATTTCATTCCAAGCCTGCCAATCTTCTGTCAAAAACACAGTATCTTCAATGGGTCCTTGAAAGAATATAAGTGTTTTTATTTTATAAAGCTTACACAAGCAGTATGCTACATAGTCATATCCTTCATGTGGAATATTAGCCCCAATATATAAATCAAGTTTTCCTTGGGAAATAATATGATTCCAGTATCTCAAGTGTTTTAGATATAAGGATTTCCGTTGTGAGTAACTAAGAAATCCTTTGCTTTCACAGCGATCCATCATCTTTAGAAATATTATTTCACAATGAGTCATATGTGAAATAATATTTGAGTCTAGAGGTACGGACTGATTCCAGTCTACTTTATAATTTGCCCACAAAGTTTCTTCGTAATTTAAGTAAGTTGCTTTTTGCAAAATCGATCAAAGTTTGGCTCCTTTTCAAAATAGGTCAAATATAAATAATTGACTCTTTGAGATTGCAGGATTTCTGAAGCTATCTGCAACTGAAAATTTTCAAAGAAACCATTTATGAAAAGATTCATACTAATTTTCTATCTATCAATTTTTTGAAATAAGATTCCATTCTAAGGATGTGCTTGACTTTAATATAATTTACTCTCTTTTGGATATATATTTTGCAGGAACTCCTCCCCAAATTTCATATTCTTCTAACCTTTTATTTGCTGTTACTACTGAGTTTGCTCCGATAATGCAGCCTCTTCCAACATGTGAGCCATACATTACAACCGAAGAGATTCCCAACCAACAATCATCGCCAACTATAATTGGGGAGCTAAAGTCTTTTCCTTTATTTTTAGTTAAATAATTTTTATCAGCTTCTTTGATGGAAGTTCTACCTTTAAATTGATGCATTCCCGATGACAAATAGACATAAGGCGCGATCAAACATTTTCTTCCAATCTTAATATCTCCAATTAATATATTGAAGCTATTAAGTGATGTACTTTCTCCTATTACCATCAAGTTATCTTTGCCGACATGAATTCTACAGAAAGGTTCAATATTTACATGATTTCCGACGATTAATTTGCCCCCTTTTTCTACTACGATTGATGCAAATTCATCTATCTGGAGATACCCATCTATATGTAATTCTCCTTGTATATAATACTTTCTATTTTTACCTATTGGTAATTTATAAGCTTGGCATGTTTTGAAATATCTAATAAAGTCATTTATTGATTTAATGCTAGAGATAAGCTTAAACTTTGTTTTGGAAATAATTTTGCAAAACAATGTATACATAACTTCACTAGTCTGCACAAGCGGAATCAATTAAATTTCAAGAATGAAATACTGTAAACGTTTCTCCTTTATAGGCAAAAATATGAGGCTTTGAGTTTGGAGAGCCGAAACCCTTTATGAACACTCGCTGATGTTTTAGGTTAGGATTGATAAAAAAATTCTGAATTTGGCAAGATTTAGGTTTTAATGAAAAATTTTTTTTGTTGTCAAGTAAGTTATTATAACTAAAATCTGACATAACTCCTACTTTAGTATGAAGTAATTTTGAAGATGGATTTAAGGCTAGTATTTCTACTTTATCGTATTCATCTAATATGGCTGAACTGTACCAGTCAATATTTTCAGTATTTTCTGAAAGACTTGTTTGAGTATGCACTAAGCCTAACCCTTTATTATTCCGGTTTTCATAAAAGACATAGAAATGAGAATATAGGGATGGGCTTTGACGAACCATTTCTAACTTTGATTGCATGATACTACAATCAACAATAACTGTTCCATAGGGACTTTTCTCAGAGTAAATCTCAATATCTATGCTTTGTTGTGGAAGTACAATTCGAGTCTCTGTATACAATAAGTTGCCATTATTACTATAAACATTAAATTTATATTTTACTTGAGTCTTATCATCCAACAAATGCGATAGGTAATTGGTTAAAAATAATCTTGTTCGGAAGCCTTGATCGCCTCTCCAAAATTGGATGTAACTCGGAAGCCGTGGTTTTACTCCAAGTGTTGATTTAATTTTTTGCTTAATTTTATAGGTAGTAGATTTCATCTTAATAAAATAATTCTAGTTAAAACCAAAAGCATATTTTCTTGACTCATCTAATATAGCTTTTTCCCCTAAATAATATCCAGGAGGTAGCGAATGTTCAATAGCGATTGTTTTATCATTATGTAAAACAGTAAAAATAGTTTGATTCTTATAAGTGCTTGTCATTTTTAAAGTTAGAAGTTGATTAAAATAATCTGTTTTAATTAAGCTATTAACATTAATATGAATATAATTTCCTGACTTAGACTTAGTATTTCCTTTTGCAATAATTTTTCCAGAGCAATCAAGAATATTCCAATTATAAATAACTGGATTACTATCAAATGTTAATGTGTCTATAAGGTTGGATGGACAACAAGCAAAAATATCGCAAGATAGGTCTTCTCTGCATATAAGCTTATGAGCCAAGGTAATCAGATTTCCTTCTATTGGAAATGGCTTGCCTGGAAATGATTCAAATAATATTAGACCTTTCGTAGATTGAAACTCTCTCTTATGGATGGTTAAAGTACCTTCAGGGAAAGAGATATTATTAGTCTCTAAAGAAATTATTTGACAAGCTCCAGATTTAACAATGCTGCCATTATATAATTCTTGTGCATTATGCAAGGTTGTCCTAAAAGCATCTCCAGGAAGTAAGTTATGTTGTGAGCAACCTTTTCCATCTAAATCAAAAACTTTAATGCATATTGATTCTATATTCTGTATATCTTTCTCCCAATTTATTTTGCTGGTTCTTGAACTTGGTAAGTTATGAAAAATGAACTCAAAAATAAAGTCTTGATTAGATGAGGGTAAGCAAAAAAAACGTTCGCTATTCACTTTCAAGTTTGAACCTATATAAGTTTACCTAGAATAAGTCCCACTGAAGTGGTGTTCCTTTTTTAGTTTCCTGCTTAATTTGTTTTCCCAGAGCTAGGTTATAGTGCTTGGGTGCAAGCCCTAAACCTGGGCGAACAATCCGAAGATTATCAGACGTAAATATATCACCAACTTGCATGTCTTGAGCAATGTAAATTGATCGCCGAAACTTGAGCGATCCTTTTTCTGCCTCAGTGGCTCCATAGGTTATTTTGCCCAAAGCCTGCCATGCTCTTTCAGACTCAATCACTAATTGCCTCATTTCTTCGGGTTCCATTGAGAAGGCCGAGTCTACGCCGCCATCAGCTCGGTTTAAGGTGAAGTGCTTTTCAATGACAGTTGCTCCTAGCGCTACACTGGCTATGGCAGCACCAATGCCCATCGTGTGGTCAGACAAACCGACCTGAACATTAAAGAGATCTCGTAGATGGGGAATTGTGAGTAAGTTGGTATTTTCTGGGTTGGCTGGATAGGTACTGGTACATTTCAACAAAATTAAATCTTGACAGCCTGCTTCTCTTGCTGTGCGGATAGTTTCATCCAGCTCTGCGATGGTAGCCATTCCTGTTGAAATAATCATGGGCTTGCCTGTTTGGGCTACTCTATAAATGAGAGGAAGATCAGTATTTTCAAATGAAGCGATTTTGTAGAGGGGAACTTGTAATGATTCTAAAAAATCTACGGCACTTTCATCAAAAGGAGTGCTGAAACCAATCATACTTAGTTCTTGACAACGATCAAAAATGGGCTTATGCCATTCCCAAGGCGTGTAGGCTTCTTGGTAAAGGTTATAGAGAGAATTCCCTGCCCATAAGCTACTGGGGTCTGAGATATGAAATTCTCCCTGATTAATATCCAGGGTCATTGTATCGGCAGTATAAGTTTGGATTTTTAAGGCATGGGCACCAGCTTTAGCTGCGGATTCAACGATCTGTAAGGCACGCTCTAAAGATTGGTTATGATTGCCCGACATCTCAGCAATGATAAAGGGTTGATAGTGGCAACCTATCGATTGATGTAAAATGCGCATGTCTTGAACCTGTACTGTCACATTGTCTCTCGCAAACTCACCGATTGAAAATCTTTATATTATTCTTAAATAATGAAGTGCTGGATGACCTTTAATAACTTCTTCGGTCAGTCTTTTAAATTGAGCTTTTTCAAATACTTTGCAGGAAGCTAAATTATGCGGCTTAATCCGAGCATGAATAGCTTGGATGTGGATTTGCCGCAGAAGTTCTTCAATTCCTAAATTAATTAAGACGGTGCCATACCCCTGTCCGCGATGATTACAGTCTAAACTAATACTAATTTCAGCATGTTCATTATCCCAAGTATCAAAACGGACTTGGCCTATAGGCTCATCTTCTTTGTTGATTCCAATAAAAAGGTGATGGCTGGAGTCTTTTAACTGCTTTGAAAACCACAATTTGTGAGTATCCCAAGGGATTGATTCAGTTGAAAATGAGTAAGCTCTAACTTCTGAATCATTAGCCCATTTCCACAGCAATTCACAATCTTCTGGATGAACTTGTCGTAACCTTAAGGTTTTGCCTTTCAAAATCATTAGCACTCTGTCAGATCCTTGCCCATCTACGAGGGCTTGTCCAAGCTGGGTCATTCTGGTTTGGATCTGTTTGGATAGAAGTACTTTAAGGATTTCTCGTGCAATGGTTTCGGCTGTTTGACTTGCAGACCAACCTATTGCCTGAGCTATACCTGCTTGGTCAAGTGTTTCGGCGATCGCTCGTTGATTTTCAGCTAAAATGATCACTAGAGCTGGTAAGCCCATAAAGGTCAGTTCCCAGCAAGTACTGCCTCCGCCTGCGATCGCAATATCAGCCCAAGCCATAAGTTCTGGCATATTGGTGACATTTCGTTCCAAGCGTATCGAATGCCGAGAATTTTGTACCGCTTCTTTTAATGCTTCAATATGGGGATTACTAGCCCCCACTACTGCAACAATCTGTAAGTCATCAATTTGAACTTGTTGTAGTGTCTGAATTACCTTGAGTGTCACATTATCGGGATCAGCTCCACCTAAGGTCACTAAAATCTTTCTAGCAACTTCGGGTGTTTGCCTTTGCCACCCTTGCCAATCCCAAAATTCCCGACGCAACAATGCAAATCGTGGCCCTAGTAGCAGTTGAGTATAAGGTTCTCGATTGGCATACAAACTGATATTGGCAGAAATATTTTGATTGAGAACAATATCTGCCCAGTAATGTTTAGCGTGTCCATAGTCATCAAGAACTAAGAGTTGCAAACCATGTTCCTTGAAGATGCATTGATACTCCGCATTAAATTGATAGCCATCTACGACCACCCAGGTTGCTTCAACTCGCTGAGCCGCCTGAACTGTTTCCCATGCATCTTCCCGACTCCCGGCGATACTCTTCAAGTGCAGAATTTGGATTTTCTCTGAGATCAAGCGGGACTTTAACCAAGGGCTTGTCTCTGTCATTAAGATCGCCCGTCCATCGTGTTGCATCCAGGCTTGTGCTAGCGCTAAACAGCGCATTACATGACCTGTCCCAATTTGAGCTGAAGCATCTGCCCGAATTAATAAGTGCATCTAGACTCTTGTTCCAAAAAATCCTGTCATTACATTTTGGACAAACTGGTAGACCTAGCCTCTATAGATCTGGCCAAAAGTCCACACTCATTACCTGTTCCCAGGAAAAAGGACAAACTTCAGGAAATTGTTCATCCGGCAAACCCGTTTCAGCGATCGCCAAATCTCTAGCTTCCTGCCAACTTTCCTCCATTGCCTCATCCAATCGAGATTTTAGACCTGGATTCCGGCGTAGTAGCTTGGTGATCGCCGTCCGTTGAGCTCGAATTGTCGCCCGCCAACTATTGGTTCGCTGCCAGTACTGAACCTGCCATTTCAGTAAATGGGCAGTCAACTGCATTAGACGAGATTCAAGCTGATCGTAATGACGATTCTCCAAATCTTCTAGCTCCTCAATCAGATTGGACAAATCTAGCTGGTCAAACTGCCCCTGACGCAGTAAGCCAGATTGTTGACGAACCCAAGTGTAAAAATCTTGGTCATAAAGCGTATTACTCATCTTTCATCTCCAGTAACCGTGCTTAGAAAATGATGACCTAGCTTCAATATCACAGTCTCAATTCAATCGCTTAAATCCACTATGACAAACTGGCTCCTTTATCAGAGAGAGTACATCACGTCCCTCTTCACACTGCTTATATGCTTGAAATATGCTGCATGATGTTTACTATAGCGGTTCCCAATCGAGTGCAGTACAATTTAATCCACGAAACCCTTGCTAATTCAAAATTATCTGTATTCCATCCGAGGGAGAACTGCTATATAGGCTTTGGCGAACAGGAATACCAGCCGCTTTCATAGCAGCTTTTGCCCCAGATGGTGTTTGCTCAGTAAAGTGAAAAATACTAGCTGCTGCGACAGCAGATGCACCTGCTTGCTTAACGGCATCGATCATATGCTGGTAATTACCAGCTCCTCCAGAAGCAATTACTGGAATTTTAACTGCAGATGTGACTTTCTCAATCAGTTCCAAATCGTATCCCTGCATCGTGCCATCGCGGTCTACCGATGTCAAAAGAATCTCACCTGCACCACGATCTGCTAATTCTCTAGCCCAGACCACTGGTTCATATTGAGAATTTCGTGTCCCAGAGTGACTTAAACAAGTAAAGCGATCCTCAAATCGATGTACATCGATACTTGCAACAATACATTGAACGCCAAATTGGTACGCTGCATCATTAACTAAATTAGGATTATCGAAAAGCACCGAATTTAGTGATACCTTATCTGCTCCGGCATGTAGCAAGAACACGATTTGTTTCAGGTCAGTTATACCGCCACCAACTGTAAGAGGAACAAAACACTCATCTGCAAAATCGTTTAATGAGTCATGGTCTGGGTTATTTCCTTCTCGTGATGCTATAATATCTACCAATATTAATTCATCCACTTCCCGAGAGTTGTAGACCTTAATTGCTGGAAGCACTGGGCCAACTCTTCGCCAACTGTCAAACCCAACTCCTTTAACTAGGCCAAAATCTTTCCAAAGTAATGTAGGAATCACTCGAACTTTTAACATACTGTGAACTCAATAAAATTCTTTAGGATTTGTCGGCCAGCTTTTGAACTTTTTTCTGGATGAAATTGTGTGCCGAATATATGATTTTTCCTGACAGCAGCAGTAACAGATATATCATATGCTGAAGTAGCTATTATATTAGCTGGATCATCGGCTATAAAGGCATAGCTGTGAACAAAATAGAAATCTGTTTGTTGAGGTATTTTCTTAAACAAAGATACATTTTCTTGGTAATTTACATCGTTCCAGCCCACATGTGGTAATCGGAAGCAACACCCTAACTGGTCAAGACGAAGAACTTTACCTGGAATAAAATTTAGTCCTTTGTTTAGACCATTTTCTTCGCTTAAACTTGAGAGCATTTGCATACCAAGACAAATACCAAGAAGTGGTTTACCTTGTTCAATAACTTGTACTTGCAAGGATTCAATCCAACCTTCGCTGCATAATTTCTTCATGCCCTCTCCAAAAGCTCCCACGCCAGGAAGAATAACTCTGTTGGCATCTAACAATTGCTTTGGGTGTTCAGCAATGATGACATCTGCATCAAGATTTTCCAGGGAGCGCCGCACTGAACCCAAATTTCCCATGCCATAGTTAATGATGGCGACTTTCATACAAACCTACAAACTATAAGCTGAGTAAATTTACAAGAGCAACTACAAATTATCATTACTCAATTTCTCAAGATTTCCGTTTTTATCTTTAATCAAGATGCCAGACATATCACGCTTAAAAATTTTTTTATTCGTAAAACGGTCGCAGATTTTGATAAATTCATCAATAGAAATATCTAGCGGGTCAAGAATATTTTCCAAAGGTTTTCCAAGATAAGTCCATGGAAATTTTCCGTCTCTCGTCATGACTATTTCCAAAGCATCTTGACGCGTGATCCGTTCCCGACGGACATGTAGGCATGCAATATCGGTAGCGCGACCAAATCCAAACTTTAAAAACTTGAAGTAGTCATGAATTCCAGTTTGATGGTTGTCAAGATTTTCATAATTCACCATAGATCCCTCGACTGCTTGGTCAAGGGTCGTAAATCCGTTTGCTTGGGCAATTAGTGCATTTGAAAGGCCATCCCAAGGGATATAGTGTCCGAGAAATAAACCAGTAACACCAACCCTTTGTAACTCTTCATCACTTGGGTATTGGTAAGGTAAAAGATGCTTTGGCGCTATCCCATATGTACTTGACAGATCACTAACACGCAACCCTAGTAAACCACCAAATTCTTCGAGCCATCGGCGAGTAAGAATATTATTTTCGGCAGCAGCGGCAGGCCCACCATATTCATTTTGGGAATTTTCTCCCCAAATAATTAGAGGTACATTAAACTGTACAGCCGCACGGACAGGAATCGTAAATATTCCCACATGCTCCGGCCAAGAAATATCACCCACTTCGGTTAAACCTATACGGTTGAGTCTTGCTCGGATCAATGGATTGGGTGAGAATTCCACATAGTCAACTCCAAGATGCTTAATATTCTCAATATTTTTTCTCCCTATTAGGGATAGATCGCAGGTGGTAGATGTCACACACAAAGGGTTCATGCCAAGCTGCAACATCCTAACCACTTGGTATGTACTGTCTTTTCCTCCACTTACCGGAACAATACAGTCCCAATTACTTTCATGGCGTTGATATCGTTCCAAGATTGTTAGTAATTCTTGACGACGCTGATCCCAATCTACCGCTTTTCTATGTTCATAGGCGCGACAGGCATTACATACACCCTCTTCATCTAAATGAAGATCTGGTTTTGTATAAGGCATTACACAGCGAGTGCAGTATTTAAGCATTTTTAGCTCTCTTTTTGATTAGAAACCAATTGATGTCATCTTGAGGAAATGCTAAATCGCGATGATAAACAAATCCATAATCTATGAGTTCTAAATCTGTAAACATATCTAGCATCTCACCAGAAAAGTCACGCTTGAATAAGCGATCACGGTGGCCACGATATGGTATTGAAACTGGAGAAGGGTTATAATATTCACATATAAGAATATTCTGTTTTGCTGCTTCATATATTTTTTTATAAGTAGATTCCAATTGATCTGGATTAATATGAATAAGAACACCTTTGACAAGAACGAGATCTGATTGAGTCTCAATGGGATAGTCCAATATTGAACCATTGAACACTGCAGAATCACCAATAAAGTTGCTCAGTTCTTTTGCTGCATCTTTATTAATTTCTACACCACTCAACTCAATATTGGGATATAGCAACTGAATTGCTCGTAAGTTCATTCCAATATTGGCTCCAAACTCAAGACATGATTTTAACGCTCCAGCTTTTGATAAGGTACGACTGAAAAATGATAAATTGGATGCGAGTAATTCTTTGCTATCATTACGCCTAATATATTCTGTTCCAAAAATTCCTGCCCAAAAATTTTCTTGTTCTGTTAGATATTCAGTCATTTTATTCTCCGTATTATTTCTGATCAACATTTTTGTTGATCAGGATCCATTCAGGGTGTTGAGACAATAACTCTAGACAATCTTCTAATGAGAATTCTGGATTTTTTGGATATAAAGATTCAATTATTTTTTTTATTAGTTCAAAATCTTCAGGCATATCAACTGTCCATCTATGATTTTTAATTCTCCTATAATAGGTGACTTTTCCCAGATGATATCTATCTGGTCTTCGATAAATAAAAGGAGTTACGTGTTCTCGATCTGATTGAGCTTTAGCTTGGTGAAATGCTTGATCTAAGGCGCTAAAAGCAAAAACTTCTGTATCCATACCACGAGGATAAGTTCTTTCTAGACAATTGGAAACATAGTCATATTTTGGATATGCATCTATGTAAAATTGAATAACATGATCAATGACTTTTGGATCAATTAGGGGGCAATCTGAAGTCACTCGAACTCCAACGTCAGCTTGATAAGCGATCGCTGCACCATGATAACGGGCTAAAACATCATCTTCTGAACCGCGATAGTAAGAAATAGAGAGGCGATTGCATAAATCAATGATTGGTTGGTCAGTATCGTTGGTGGTTGTCGCTACAACAATTTGATCAACCAACTTAACTCGCCGCAATCGTTCAATTTGATACTCTAGAAGAGTTTTACCTAATACCTGTTTCAGTACTTTTCCGGGTAATCGAGTAGAAGTCATTCTAGCTTGATTTATAATCACTATCTTCATGAAAAAATCTCATGTAATACTGTAGCGATTCGATCTTGGTCTATTTCTTTTAGACCAAAATAAATGGGAATACTGATCGCCTCTTGGTAGTAGTTTTCAGTGTTTGGAAAGTCTCCCCATTGAAAACCGAGGCTTTGATAGTAAGGTTGTGTATGGACAGGAATGTAGTGCAAGTTTACGCCAATTCCTGTCTGACGTAGTAACTCAAATACTTGACGATGGGTTTTTCTGATTTTATCCAAATTTAAACGAATCACATATAGATGCCAACTTGATTTTGCGTCTGGATGTTGCCAAGGTAAAGTGATTGGTAAATCATGTAATAAGCAATCATAACGTTGCGCCAAAAATCGTCGTTGTGCGACAAACTCATCCAATCGCTGCATCTGACTTGTGCCCAATGCGGCTTGGATATCAGTCATTCTGTAATTAAAACCTAGTTCTAATTGTTGGTAGTACCAAGAACCGTCCGATTCGCCCTGAATCAAGTCTGGGTTTCGGGTAATACCATGTGATCTCAGACGAATTAATCGTTCATAAAAATCTTCCCGATTGGTTAGCACCATTCCCCCTTCCCCTGTCGTAATAATTTTGACGGGATGAAAGCTGAAAACAGCCATATCTGAAAAAGAGCAACAGCCAATAGGGCGACCTTGATAGCGTCCTCCAATGGCATGGGATGCATCCTCAATCACTCGGAATCTATAGAATGCTGATAGTTCAGCTATTTTGTTCATCTCGCAAGACTGACCTGCAAAATGAACAGGAACGACTACATTCGGCAAACAGCTTTGCTGTGCGGCTACCGCTAATTTTTGCTCCAGAGCAGATGGATTAAGATTGTAGGTCTGCGGATCAATATCGACAAAATCAACTGTTGCACCGCAGTAACGTCCACAATTTGCAGAAGCAACAAAGGTATTGGGAGAAGTCCAAAGGCGATCGCCCTCTTTTAGGTCAAGCGCCAAACAAGCAATATGTAAAGCCGCTGTCGCACTTGAAACTGCAACCGCATAGCGAACACCGCAATAAGCCGCAACTGCAGCCTCAAATCGCTCAATAGCAGGTCCTTGTGTCAACCAGTCTGAACGTAGGATATCAAGAACCGCATCAATGTCTGCTTGACTGATGTCTTGCCTTCCGTAGGGGATAAACTGACTCATTACTTCAACATGTCAAGAAGTTGCTCTGGGGTAAGCCATTCAGTATTGAAATTGGAACTATACTGAAACTTCTCTGGAACAGGAACACCTTTCTCTCCCAGAAGATTTAGCGTAAAGTCTACTTTAGAGGAAAAAGTGATAGAAGGTCGAATCACATAATGGTCAGGAAATTCTAAAATGAGATGAGAGTCATCGCCAGGGCACATGACCTCATGCAGTTTTTCGCCCGGTCTTATACCAACTACTTTAGTCGGTATACCTGGAGCTAATGCTTCAGCAAGATCCATAATTCGCATTGAAGGAATCTTAGGGACAAATACCTCCCCTCCTTGCATTCGGGCAAAGCTTTTCAGCACTAAATCAACACCGTGGGATAAAGTAATCCAAAAACGGGTCATGCGAGGGTCTGTAATCGGGATTTCGGGTACTCCATCCCGCACAAGCTTTTGAAAAAACGGTACAACCGAACCCCTGGATCCAACTACGTTTCCATAGCGAACGACTGAAAAACGAGTTTGGCGATCGCCAGCCAAATTATTCGCTGAGACAAAGAGTTTATCTGAAACAAGCTTTGTTGCACCATATAAATTAATAGGACTAGCTGCTTTATCAGTAGATAGAGCAATAACCTTCTTAACGTCACTATCAAAGGCTGCATCAATGACATTGCTAGCTCCATTAATGTTGGTTTTGATACACTCCATTGGATTATATTCTGCTGCTGGAACCTGCTTGAGAGCGGCAGCATGAATCACATAATCAACGCCACGCATGGCCAGTGTTAGTCGATCGCGATCTCGCACATCGCCTATAAAATAGCGCATTGGCTCAACATTGAATTCCTGTGCCATCTCAAACTGCTTTAATTCATCCCGAGAGTAAATAATGATTTTTTTTAGTTGACACTGTTTCAGCAATGCTTTAACACATTGTTTACCAAAAGATCCCGTTCCACCAGTAATAAGAATTGATTGGTCATTAAACATCTTTACAATCTTTCTATTTTTATAAACGCTCTGACAGCCACAGCAAACTGCGATACTCCTACAGCTCCTGCAAATGCTGTCGCTGCGGTCGAATGACAGTGACCTTGGGACTAGATATATCTTAATTTGGGGACAACAGTCTGACCATTCGCACAGCCCTAAAACAACTCAGATTCGCACCAATGATCTATAATCTATCCTGATCCAGGATGCCCCAAACTGTAAACAATGCGATCTCGCACATCGTTTTAGTAAGTGTTTTGACCACGACTTGCACCTGTTGGGTAATTGTGCCATACCCGTTATGGGCTTCTCAAGCCATTCGTCACCCGCTAGCTGAGCAGTGCCCGCTCCAGTCCACTCAGTAAACCTTCAGCCCCAAGAGCCAACAAGGTCACGGGAATGGCTCCCACCAGCAGAATAGCGGTGTTATTTAAAGCAAAACCCAAGCTAATCAAGGAACCCAATCCCCCGGCTCCAATAAAGGCAGCTAAGGTGGCACTGGCAATCACTTCTAGAGTTGCCGTTTTCACCCCTGCCAAGACAATGGGCAATGCCAGGGGCATTTCCACTTGCAGAAACAATTGCCACGGTGTCATGCCCATGGCCAACCCTGCCTCACAGATAGCGGCTGGCACGGTTCTAAAACCCACTTCAGTGGCTAGTAAAATGGGTGGAATTGCCAATAAAGATAGAGCCAAGGCTGCTGCTTGAAACGTTAGTCCTAAAGTTGGAATTACCAGAAATAAAATGGCCAAACTGGGAATCACCCGTAGACCATTAAACAAATTGAGGACAACTATGGCATAGAGGCTCGTTCTCTGACGCTGCTGCCTAGACCAGCGAGCGCATTGCCATCCCAAACTTCCTGCGAACAACCCTGCTATTGTTAAAGGCACTAGCACTAATAGCAAATGTTGTTGCAGGGCGATCCTCAATTGCTCTTGATGAGCAAAGGCGTAGTGATAGGCTTCGATCAATATATCCATGACGAGGGAATTCACGCCTTGGGCAGTACCTACATGGCTCTACGTATCAGAACAGGGGATGATCCTTTGGCTGAGATATTTTGTTGAACAGTTTACCTGCTAGCAGCGGCTTGAGCCATGATCTCACCCTAATAGGTAGAAGGATGGGTGGATAGTCCCTGTACTCTGTCTGCTGCCACGGCTTGAGTTGTGTCCGCCCACTGCAAATAGTCATTGACGAGTTGATAGCCTAAACGCTGCTTGAAGGTTAGGAAAATACCTTGCAAAATGCTCTGACCCGCTGCTTCTAAGATAGGTTGGGGGGTCATCCAAAACAGTGGTGGCAGCTCCACATTCACACTGACATCGCCTTTGCCTACCAGTTGGGTGAGTCCCTCTGTGCAGAGGGGATAAAGGTGGCCATTAAGGGTGAGATCAAAGCGATTATTAATATATTCAATGCCGCGAATTTCACAACCCATGGACTGTAAATGCACCGTACCATTGGGTTCAGCCCAAACTTTTAGATCAACGACGGGCTGAAAACTCAGGTTGAGAAATTGACGAGGACGCATGGTCAATTGAAAGCATTCTTCTGTCAGGCGTTCGACCCGACTGCGATCCGTCAGGGCGTACACCAAACGTTGAGGTTGCCGTAAGTAATGTTGAATAGGCACAGAGGCCTCAGGAACTGAGAGTAAGACGGAATGAGAGGCTGCAAAGTTAAGTTGCATAAACGGGAACGCTACCAGACTGTTAAGCTAATTTTACATTTCTTTGGCTCATTGGTGTAGCGATTCACCACAAGAAATACCCTAAATCCAGATACACTATCTGTATGGTTAGGGGTGTTTATGCCGTTATCGATTGCCCATCTCGGTCCCACAGGGACGTATGCTGAACAAGCGGCTCTTGCCTATGCGGCTTGGTATACCCAACATACTCAGCAAACAGCCCCAATTTTGTGTCCTTGTCCTAGTATTGCCCAAGCTCTACAATCGACGGCATCTGGAGATACCCAATTATCTGTTTCTCCAGTTGAAAATTCCATTGAGGGGAGTGTGTCGGTGACCTTAGATACCCTCTGGCAATTGGATATCTTACAGATTTGCCAAGCGTTGGTGCTACCCATTGAACATGTTCTCATCGCTAAAACCCAGAATTTGCAGATCATTCAAGCTGTTTACTCTCATCCCCAACCCTTAGGTCAATGTCAGGCATGGTTAAAGACCATGTTGCCCCAAGCTACCTTAGTTCCTGTGAACTCTACTACAGAAGCTTTGAAATATGTGGATGAGGATGGAGCCATTGCTGCGATCGCATCAGAACGAGCTGCCCAACTCTATCAACTGCCTGTGATTCAACGGTCGATTCAAGATCACCCTGATAACTGTACTCGTTTCTGGATTGTCAGTCGCCGTGATACCCCAGGCCTGATCAGTCCTCCTGTAACTGATGCCCCCATTTATACGTCCCTAGCCTTTAGCTTGCCAGCGAATGTACCAGGGGCTTTGCTACAACCGCTGAAAATTTTTAATGATCGGCATATCAATCTCAGCCGCATTGAATCGCGCCCCAGTAAGCGATCTTTGGGAGAATATGTCTTTTTTGTTGATGCAGAAGCGGATCTAGAGACAACGTTTTTGCAATCGGCCTTGGATGAACTTCAAACTCACACGGAAGTGCTAAAGGTGTTTGGGCGTTATCCACTGTTGCAAGTTGCGGGAGTCTCAGGAGCCAAATCCAACAGCACCCGTTGATGCCTTCTTTCTATAGCTAGGGGGTCTAAAGCCTGACTCGCTGCCACTTTGTGACCCCTCCAAATTTATACCGAGCTGGCCAATTAATATACTTGAGTAGATCCATCAGGCTGGACACATCTTCTGGCACAGCAATGCCCGATGTGGCACCGGGTGTAACGGTATTATCGTAGGTGTCATCGTCTGAGGTCAGGCCAAGATAGTTAATGGTTCGATTGCTGGCTGAGTTTTTGGAGCTGAGGATAGCCTCCATCCAGGCCACCCCTTCAAAGTTAGTATTTTGGCCTCCTGGGCATCCGGGACCTGAAGTTAACAGTCTTAATTCATCTTTCCAGAACCATAGAAAAGCATTTTGGATACAGGATTGATCATAAAGGGTTACCAGATGGTCACCCTGAGATAGAATTCGCAAATCTCCAACTTGCGGGGGCTTGCCATCGGTGCGAAGGTTAAGGATTTTAGCGTTATGACGTAGGGTAATGGCTTGATAGTTTGTCTTATGGGTGTTGTCCACGACATCAATCTGGACGGAACCCCCTGTCGTATCAACGGTAAGGACTTCGTTAGTATCAAGATCGATCTGCTCCACCCGATAGCGAGTAGGAACACTGCCCCCAACTCCTCTCAAGGTAGTACTGGTGTTAATGACCCCAAAATTGGTGCCCATTATTCCAGGCGGAATCCAGGGTTTCAATCCACAGGCGAAGATCTTGCCTGCAACAGTATCCCTAGTAGCGCCATCCTGGCTGCTAGAGGAGTAAATTGCATTCAGATAGGCAGAACGGGTCGTATCTCCCGGTGCAGAACTCCCTGTTAGAGAAGGATCTGCGGAATGCTGAGGAAGATAATAGACGTTACCTTTGCTGCCTAAAATACTGCGACCTCTCAAACCCAGCACTCCTGCTTTCCATTCTGAATTTTCTATGGGATGGATCAAGACAATGCCGGGGAAGTCATCTAAATCAGGCTTAACAGCAATATTGATCAACACAGTGGATGTCTGACCGTTGCTGGTTGCTTCTACCAGTAAAGTTCCCTGTTGTTGTGTGGGATTATAGCGATAAGCTTTTAGGGTATACGTGCCAGTGCCAATACTACCGCTGTAGACGACATTGGGTGCCCCCCAGCCCTTGGATTGATAGCAAGGTTGATGGCTAGGGTCATATCCTGTCCATTCGTCAACAACAGCAGACTCTTCATCTCCACTATTGACGATACCATCAGAGCCTAAATAGGTTTTACCCGTCTTGGGGTTAATGGTGTCGTAATTGCGATTGAGAAGGACAGCATTATTGGGTGCGGTTAGTTGGGCTAGGGTACGAGCCATACCGCCTTCGGTCGTCGCTAAATTGGTGTTGGATTCTTTGCGTTGCCAGGAAGAGGTGCGATCGCTCTGGGCCATCATAATGGTGGACATCCCCAAAATCACCATCACAAAACCCAACCCCATTGCCAGGGGTAAAGCAAAGCCTTGCTCTCGACATTGTCGATGTTTGAGTCGTGAGGGGTTGAACACAGGTTTTCTCTTTGGCATGACAGATAGTGACTAGCCCTCCAAGTTAGGCATAACTGGCCGCGTCAGCTCAGCCCTTAAGAGGGAGCAAAGATGAGAATGATATTGGTGGCTTTCAAAAGTGTTTCCAAGAGTGGTAGTGCGAAAGAGGTTATGATCCAAGCCTGACAGGATCGCCTCTTTGACGAAAAGCATCGCTACTTCTTTAGGACTATCCCAAGAGTGAGTTAGTCTTAATGGAGAAATACTGACTCAGATGATTGCAGCACGCTACTCTTCAAAATCATCCCTTAAGCAAGTCTGTTCTGACGACCGCAAGATTACGGAAATCCTGAAAAGCAGAAGCTGCGTAATCAATATCATTTTTAAACACTAACCGGAACCTTCAGAAGAAAGGTGAGGACGGTCATTAAACTGAAGAATTTGACAAAGCGCTAGATTGGATTGAACCCCATTGGATTTGTGTAGATGATCCAAGTCCAGCTCAAATTCAAATAAAGCTGTATTGAGGGTTTTTATCTCCCAAACTTGCGGTGTATCGAGGATGGCTGCGATTAAATAGGGCAAAATACCGCCGTGGCTGATAACCCAAAGACGGTCTGAATTTTGGTGTTGGGTATAGAGGGTTTGGATGAATTGATGGGTGCGATCGCAACATGCCTGCCTTGATTCTCCCCCTGGGACTGCAATCCACTCCTGTGAACTCAGTAGGGCTTCACAGAGATCGGGCTGTTGCTCCTCAGCCTCAGACCAAGTTAACCCTTGCAAGACCCCAGTATTGATTTCTAGTAAAGCCGTTGATCTCTGGATTGGCAAAGTGCTGATCGGTTTATTGTTGCAGTCCCTGAGGATTCTGAGGGTTTGCACCGCTCGCTGTAAGGGACTGCAATATAGATGGGTCGGTTGCCAAGAATAGGCGTGCAAAAACTGCCCCAATTGCTGTGCTTGCTGCTGACCTTCCAGCGTCAGGGGCACATCTAACTGCCCTAGCATCCGCTTCTCGGCGTTCCCCGCAGCGATGGCATGGCGAATCAACAGTAACTTCATGGTGAGGATAGGTTAGCAACCAGTACACTCACTCAACCCAACAACTGGCACTGTGCATGGTGACGGAGGAGATGATCGCACAATACCAGCGCCACCATCGCTTCCACCATGGGCACCGCTCGCGGTAAGACACAGGGATCATGCCGACCCTTAGCGGCTAGAGTCGTTGCCTCTCCAGCTTGGTTGACGGTCTTTTGGGACTTGCCAATTGTCGCTGTTGGCTTAAAGGCGGCTCGCAGCACAATGTTTTCGCCATTGGAAATGCCCCCTTGAATCCCCCCTGAGCGATTGGTGACCGTGCGGATGCGGCCTTGGTCATCGGTATAAAATTCATCATTATGTTCTTGGCCCGTCATCAGTGTGCCTGCAAACCCTGAGCCAATTTCAAATCCCTTACAAGCGGGTAGAGACATGACGGCCTTGGCTAGCTCTGCCTCTAATTTGTCAAATACGGGCATACCCAGCCCTTTGGGTACTTTCCGTGCCACACATTCCACTACTCCGCCAAGGGAATTGGCATCCTGCCGTGTTTGATCGATGAGGTCAATCATTTGGGCTGCTACCTCCGTATGGGGACAGCGAACCATATTCGCTTCGACTTTTGCTAGGGTGACGCGATCAGGGTCAATATCGGCTTCTACATCCTTGATCCGTTTGACATAGCCAATAATTTCCACGCCAGCCACTTGCTGGAGAATTTTTTGGCGATCGCACCTGCCGCCACTCGACCAATCGTTTCCCTGGCCGATGAGCGTCCTCCCCCCTGCCAATTGCGAATCCCATACTTGGCATCATAGGTAGCATCGGCATGGGAAGGTCGATAGACTTGAGCCATCTCGCTATAGTCTTGAGGTCGCGTATCTTGGTTGCGTACCAAAATTGTGATGGGGGTGCCCAAGGTTTTGCCTTGAAACAATCCAGAGACAATTTCACAGGTGTCGGTTTCTTTGCGAGGCGTCGTAATCCGGCTTTGACCGGGACGCCGCCGATCGAGTTCAACCTGAATATCTTGCTCTGTTATGGCAATTTGTGGTGGACAGCCATCAATGACCACCCCTACCCCACCGCCGTGGGATTCACCAAAGGTTGTAATCCGAAATAAGTGTCCAAAAGTATTGCCCATACTGAAATAAGTGTCCAAAAGTATTGCCCATACTGACAAGATGAGTTTAATCAACAGAAACAAGGCAATTTGCCTTTCTTCACTATCTCATATGGTCAACTTGGCAAATCGGCAAAAAAAAGAGGGAAAGTTATTTCCCTCTCTCTCCAAGAGCATTGGTTATGGCTGAAATTAAAGGCTAGTGAGATTGAGCGGTCTGAATCCTTTGTTGCTCTATTTGAGCAATGACCCTATCGACTTGCTGAGGGGTATAACTGGTTAGCTCCGTGAGCCACTGCTTCATCAAATCTTGTGTAACAGCATTAGGAGTAATCCTCATTTCGCTTATATTCGGCATAAACCCTATCCTCAACCCTTAGTACAACACTTCACCAAACCAACGTAGTCTTGAATCCAAAGAGTGATCCCAATACATGCCAATATAGCTAAGGCAATGTAAGGATTAACAGAGAGAAAAAGTCATATAAACCTGGTGAATAGTCAGCGAACGAATGTGACTTTTTAGCAAAAGTCACATTCTTCATCCAAATAAAATTTTGCTTAAGGTGATTTCTGCAAAAATTTTTACCCTTGTAGGGGCGAAAGGTGGTTTGCTCCTAACAAAGATTAACAATTGATCGGGGATTTCTAATCTGGAGATCACTTAAGCAGCTTGAGCGAGGCAATTGGACAGATAATCGGCGGTAACGGTTACCAAAGCAATAACTTTTTCATAGGCCATGCGGGTAGGCCCCAAAATGCCCACACTACCAATGGGGGTTGTTCCCTTTTGGTAGGTGGCAGAAATGAGCGTATAGGCATGAATCGATTCCAGCAGATTCTCCGAGCCAATCCGCACATTGACTTTTTGCCTATCCCCAGGAGCAGCGGATAGAACGGACTTCTCGTTTGTAGAGGCCCATTCATGAATGAGGGGCCATAAAAGATCTTGGCCATCTTCTAACAGATGGATTAAGGTCTGGACTTGCTGTAGCTCTGAAAACTCTGGTTGCCGCAGGACTTCTGCCAAACCCCCGACCAGGATATTTTTGGGGCTTAAGGCTTGATAGCGCTGGGTCAAGTCAGACAAAAGAATTTTCAAAAATTCAGCATATTGATCAAATTCGCGATCCAGTTCATTGGGGTCTAGCGCCACTAATGCTTGCAGAGAACATCCCTGAAATGGTGATTCAAAAAATTAGATAGGATTTTTAACTCTTGTTCAATGCGATCAGGATCGTCTTCATCCCAGATGGAATGGGGCAATTCCATGACCACCGACTGTGTTTCGTAGGCATCGGTGACTAGAATGAACATGACTCGCTGAGGTTCAACTCGCGCTACGTGCAGATGGCGAATTGTGGCGGTGGCCGTCTGAGGTAAGGTGATTAAAGCGACACACCCACTCAAAGTCGCTAGAATTTGAGCCGTTTCTCGTAATAAGACTTCAAAAATCCAGCTTTCTGTGCGTAATCGCTGATAAAGTGCTTGTTTGACCTGGGTGATCAATGTTTCTGGGGGCATCATTAATTGGTCAACATAAAGCCGATATCCTGAGTCCGAAGGAATGCGTCCGGCGGAGGTATGGGGTTGAAATAACAATCCAGCATCCTCTAAAACGCCCATGACATTGCGAATAGTTGCTGGACTGATGCTGAGTTGATATTCCCGCGCTAGAGCTTGGGAACCGACGGGTTCTGCCGTGGCGATATAGTGATCGACGGTTGCCCTCAGCACTTGTTGTTGGCGGTTAGTCAGACTGTGGTCCATAGGACGGTGGAAAAGAGATGGGCGATCGCAACTCCGATTGAGTAACGAAATTAGTAGCGGGGAATACAGGGGTCTACTTTCAGAGAATAGGCATCAATTCCACCCATGACATTTTTGACGTTTGTAAACCCATTCTCACTCAACCACAGACAAACTTGTGCAGAGCGCATCCCATGATGGCACATCACCCATGTTTCTTGAGAGGCATCGAATTGTTCACAAATCGTGGCAGACCATTCGGGGAACTCACTTAAGGGTAAGTTAGTAAAGGCCGACAGGTGGGCAATGGCAACTTCTTGGGGTTCTCTCACATCCAAGAGTTGAATGGGGGAAGATCCATCAGACAGTTGAGCAGCGAGCGTCTCAACATCAATTTCAGGAATCCTAGAAAAATCTGGCACAGGCATCATCTTTTTAAAAATTTGGGTTATATCTAAGTATCGATATACTTAACAAAAGTCAGCCTTCAAAATTTATTCATTGATTTATGACTTATTCTGTCATAGGTGTAGCAAAACGTGGAATCCCTATCAACTCAGTAATATTCGGGCAGCAATGCCAAGAGCAAAAAAGATTCTGCAACTTCGTTATGGCCATAACAAACACAGGATCTCTAAGCACCAGCGTCAATCTTTGACATGCCGTTTTATCGCCTCTACGGTCTACATTTTCAATCAACCTTTTCGATTCCGGCTCTAACAGAGATTCCCGGCCTTGGGGTTAACCCTAATGTCACTATTCAATTAGTGAGCGATGGCTGTATTTATGACTTTATTCCTAAAGACGTTGCCCAGCAACCTATTGCTCTACAAATAGAACCCGCCGATGCTTTAGTCTATTTGTACAACACAGGTGTCTATCTGATTCAAGGGGGCTGCAAAATTGTAATTGTGTCAGCCCCCCAAGCTTGTAGCCAAAACATTTGCCAGGCTCTTTTAGGCATTGTCATGGCTGTGCTGCTTTACCAGCGACGACTTTACATTCTCCACGCCAGTACTGCCGCGATCCACGGGATGGCGATCGCTTTTCTAGGGGATTCTGGCGCAGGCAAATCCTCTGTGCTGGCTGCTCTGCTAGCTCAGGGATTCCAGGGCATTGCCGATGATCTAACAGCTCTTCGATTAGAACCTCATACAGCCTTGACCTATCCCGGCGTCCCTCACCTGAAAATTGCTTCTGAAGTTGCTAACAGCCTAAAACTCTCTGTCTCTCCGCTTCAGTCTAAGGACGAATTTTACTTTTCCTTCCCTTCTACCTGTAAATCCTCTGCATTCCCTCTACGCCATCTGTATATTTTGGAGTATGGATCCCACTTCTTAATTGAACCCATTTCTCCCCAGCAGGCCATCATCGAATTGTGGCGCTATGCGGGTTTAAAATCTGTCTTAAAACTCCGTAACCGCCACCACTTTAATCAAGTTGCGTTGTTGGCTAAAACCAGTTGCCTTTACCGACTGCGACGACCCCGAGATCTACAAAAGTTGTCTAAGGTAGGAAAATTATTAAAACACCATATCAGCGATATTCATTTTAACAATGACTATTTAAACTGTGAATGATAGACTAAAATCTCGTTGTGCAAAGATATCCAATATGAAGAAATCCTGGACATCCCCTACATTAACCACCCATGGAGCAATTGAGGAACTAACACAAGCCAATTTGGATCAGTTGCACCAAATGGGATCCTTTACCCTTCCTGATCAAGCTTTTGATCTGTTGGCAAGCTTAGGAGGTTTAAGCTAAAGTACCCAAGCCTTGTCTCAACGCTGTGATCAGCTTGACTCAAAAAATAGAGCAGGTTGCCTGCACAGAATCGTCGTCAATGTAAGAAACATCGTCGTCAATGTAAGAAACCCAGCCCTTTAAGCGATACTTTGTTCGAGGGGATGGGAAGTTTGGTCTTCTAACCACTCAAAAACTGAGTTGAGCTGGTTGAGGGTGAGCAGACCGTGTTGCCAGAGTACAATATGGAGTTGCCCCATTAGCGGATCTTGTCGACGTAGCGCGATATCCAGTTCTGCGTCTGAGATCGCTAAGTCTGTTTGGAGGAACTGAATGAATTTCTGCCGAAGTGAGAATGACATGATTGCTTGATCTTAATAGAGTTACAAGGTGCAGGATGATAGATGAATAAATGACTCTGAACACCTTCCCTAAGCTTGTAATGGTAACTGGATTAGTATCTATAGTGCCAATACTAACGACCTATACTATCGGTAGAATCACTGAATTCTCTGGCTTTCATATAATTTTCCGTATAACTATGCAAGGCTGGACAGAGTTTTGACAACCCGTTTCCGTAAAGACTAGGAAAAGGGGGTACTCTTCAGTTGCTGAGGATGGACAAGATCTGGCTGAGTATGCCTTGACCCGTTATAACTTCCGTCATCCAACCCAAGAATAAAGCCCAGCCTCATTTACCATACCTTTCAAATGGACTGAGCTTAAAAGCAACTTTGCAGCTTTATGGGATGAGATCTGCTGTTAGCGCTGCTCTAGAATGGCAACTGCCTTATGATCAAGACTTTCTTGGTTGACTGCCACAGGTTGTTGGTCTTCGAGTTGAGGAGCCGATGCTCTGAAGGTGAAGCCCAAGCGGGACTCTTCTACTGGATTTTCAGGAGAATGGCCAGGAGCAGAAGTTGCAGATAAATGGCGGCAACCCGCAGGCACAATTTTGACGATAAAGGCAGCAGCATTTGGACCACAGGTAACGAGGGTTTCTGCATGGGCAGGCGTGATCTGTGTTAAAGCAGAGGCACTGATGAAGGAACCACTAATTAAAGCAGCATGAAGTAAAGCTATTGTTTTCATGTTATTGACCCAATTCACCTAACTAAGACTTGGATAGTTTATCTAAATAAAGTATATAAAGGCTTAGCTGAGATCTCAGTGAAAATGTATTAAATTATACTGAACTCATGGGTGCAGTCTTCTAAAACTTACTGAATAAAACAAGCTTTATTACTCGTGGGGCTAGTGATAGTGCCCACACTGGCTGTAACGGTATAACAATGTTGATCGCCTGTACTTCCTGTCATTTGGGTAACAGTATTCAGGTTGGATCCGTTATAAATTTCAGTGGTTTGCTTGGCGTCGGTGACTTCTTTCGTAACGGCAAAGGTTGTATCTGTCCCGGGGGTGTTCCATTGCCAGGATAAATTAACTGTATTCGTCCCAGGTTGGCGAGTCGCGTTTAGGAAGGGAGCGACCTGACTATTGCCTGTACGAGAGGTAGCGGTACTACTGAGGCGATGAATCTCTACACTGGAGATTTTGCTGCGCATGAATAAATCAACTTGACTTCCCCTAACGCAAACTTGAAACCCCTCTGCCCCCATTAATATTCCCGGTGTCGGACAGTTAGAGGAGTTATCTATTTGGTCTGAAATGGCATCCACCAGAGTATCACTTGCCACTGGATCGCTACAGGGGTCAATCGTACCGTCGGTTTTAGGAATCCGGCCATACCGATAAATGGAATTGGGACCCAACCAGTCTTGGCTACTGGGGCGAATATCATAAACAACGAGATCGTAGGTAGTGGGCTGGGGCGGCGGAGCGCCAGCGTTAGGTCCATCAGCAGGACAGATAGTTGGGATATTAGATGTGATCGGAACTTCTAGATAGAGAACGGGAATGCCAGGAACACTTAAACCTACGCTGGTTAAGAGATTGGCCATAGAGGCAGAATCCGTGGCTGTGAGGGCTGTGGTTTGATTAATCCGAGTCGCCATCCGAATTTCATTGCTAATGAAATCAAAGGCGCGACTCAAATCATAGCGTCTGGCGGCAATTGCTTCTGTGCGTTTATTCGATTGGGTCGCTGTCACCACGCCAAACCCAGCCAGACTAATGACTAAACCGATGATGGCGGCTGCTATCAGTAACTCTATCAGCGTAAAGCCTTGGGTCTTGTTTTTGCCAGAAGGATGATCTGAACTCACAGACAGCAAACCCAAAAGCAGTTGTATCCCCAAGCGCGTCATCGGTTTGATGGGTTTCATTGTTGTTCCCAGTTCTCAGCCGTGCAGCGACCTGAGTCAGTAATGGCCGCAGGTTGGATATCACCCTGATAGGTACCCAGTCGGGTTAAGCCTAACGTATTGGAAATGGCAATGCAACGCTTGGCTGCTTTTTGATCTTGCGAGTCAAAAAGATGATTTTGCCCGTAGGGTCTGTGGCGGTTGATGTTGCACTGGCGACCGTAAATTCAGGATTTCCCAAGACCCCGTATTTGATGGGAATATCGGTCATTGCAGTTCCAGTGTCAGACTGATTTTGATTTTTACAAGTGCCCAGTCCCAGACCTGATTCAGTATTGCCTTTGCATTTAGTGATGACTTGGACAATTATGCCGGCTTTAGAAACTTTGGTTTGGTTCCCAGGTGCTATGGCAACCTGAGAGACATGTTCTCCATCATTAAGACCCAGGGTAGGTTGGGTATCTGAACCGATGAGAAGGGTGTCTGGTTGGTCGTGAGCTTCATTATTGGGCTGTGTTAAGTTGGTGGCAATCTCTACGTTTGGATCTAGGGTGCGATCGCCCGTCTTCAGACAAGATCCGGTAATCTTCCCATCCACAAAATTCAGCGTCACTGTACAAACTTTGTTGCCTTTAATCGCCTCCCGCTGCGTCTCATTTAAAGCAGTACGAACCTCAATCATGGTTTGCTTGACTTGGGCACGGTTAAACATAGCCCAAATACTGGGTGCTGAGGCCACAGTCACAATCCCAATAATAGCCACTATCACCATCTGTTCTGCAAGGGTAAAGCCGGCTTCAGTGTTGTAGGGTTTAGTGAATTGATGTGAACGGTGCAGAGGGATCATTTTAGGTACAGCAACAATAAAAGATAAATTAGATCTACTCACCAACCCTTATCCCTTGCCAGCTAAAGCCCAACGCGGGACTCTAGAGTGAATGGAAAACCCTCTTAAGATATGGTTTTAAGGGAAGGATGGAACTTACTATTAAAATCTTCCCCTTTTCCCACTAGTGCTCACAACAGAGATAATACGGAATTCTTCTTTGTCAAGATTCGGTCTTCTGCTGCACTCAGAAAAATGCGTAATCATTCTCCTTCCCTACTGCAACACGGTTAACTAGCGATCGCCTCTCAGCGCCGTAACAGCTTAAACCCAACTTGCCCAAGTTGTTGAGTATAGGCAAATTGAATCAACCCAGACGGTTTTAGTCTGTAAAATAGAATTCAAGGGTTTGCCAACGTTCAACATCACAGATAAGCTCTAAATTACCACTACCGCTCATAGTGCTAGCCAGCTAACTGGCGTTTATCCCCGTTCTTTATGTATACGCCTGTGACATTATGATCGCCACAGATACTTCCCGACAATGGCAACCGATTATCCAACAAATGGAGTTGGTCGTGGGAAAGCAAGGGGTAATGGTGACCCCCGAAGAATTATCGGTTTATGAATGTGATGGTCTAGCTAGTTATCGTCAACCCCCTAGTCTAGTGGTTCTGCCGCAGACGACGGCAGAGGTGGCCGGGGTGGTGCAGATTTGCGATCGCCATCAAATTCCCTTTGTGGCTCGTGGCTCTGGCACGGGCTTATCGGGGGGAGCCTTGCCTACGGAAGGATGTGTGTTGATTGTCACTTCACGGATGAACAAAATCCTGGACATTGATATAGACAACCAATGTGTGGTGGTTCAACCGGGTGTGATTAATGCCTGGGTTACCCAAGCCGTGGCTCAAGAGGGGTTCTACTATGCACCCGATCCGTCTAGCCAAATTATTTGCTCCATTGGCGGCAATATTGCCGAAAACTCTGGCGGCGTCCATTGTCTTAAGTATGGGGTGACCACCAACCATGTGTTAGGGATGAAAGTGGTGCTCCCAAACGGAGACGTGGTGGATTTAGGGGGTAAGGTTGCCGATACCCCTGGATATGACCTGACAGGGGTATTTGTCGGCTCGGAAGGCACCTTGGGGATTGCCACGGAAATTACGTTACGGATTTTGCGTGTTGCGGAGCGATCGCGGTTTTGTTGGCCGACTTCACGAGTATTGATGCAGCGGGTCAAACCGTTGCCGATATCATCGGTGCGGGTATCATTCCCGCTGGCATGGAAATCATGGACAACTTCAGTATTAATGCCGTAGAAGATGTCGTGGCCAGTCACTGCTATCCCCGTGATGCCGCCTCGATTCTTTTGATTGAGCTGGATGGATTGGAGGTTGAAGTTAAGACTAGCAGCGAACGAGTCCAATCCATCTGTCGCCAAAACGGTGCCCGCAGCATCACCATCGCCACTGAACCCTCAGAACGCCTCAAACTTTGGCAAGGCCGCAAAGCGGCTTTTGCCGCAGCGGGTAAACTCAGCCCTAACTACTTTGTCCAAGACGGCGTCATTCCCAGGACAAAATTGGCTTATGTTTTAGGAGAAATCAACATCTTAAGTCAGCACTATGGTTACCGAATTGCCAATGTCTTCCATGCTGGCGATGGCAATTTGCATCCTCTGATTCTCTACGATGAATCTGTGCCAGGTTCCTTAGCCAAGGTGGAAGAACTGGGTGGAGAAATTCTCAAGCTTTGTGTGCGAGTCGGCGGGAGTATTTCCGGTGAACACGGTATTGGTGCAGATAAACGCTGCTTTATGCCCGATATGTTTACCGCAGCAGACTTAGAAACCATGCAGTGGGTTCGTCAAGTCTTTAATCCCAAAGAACTAGCCAATCCTGGCAAAGTGTTTCCCACCCCCCGCACCTGTGGGGAAAGTGCTCATTCTCATCTACCCTTAGATCTGGATGATGCTTCCCTGTTTTAGGTGACTCTGGGCAAACCCACCCCGCCCTGCGGGCACCCCTCTTGGGAGGGGATTGGGTTGTTTCCCTGTTGTATGTACACCGTAGCTTAGAGGCTGCCTAAAACTAGGTATCGTCATGGGCATAGCGTTGGAACAGAAACTCAAGAGCCTGGTTGCGGAGGTGATGATAATCCGGGCTTTCCATGATCCGGGTGCGATCTCGCGGACGAGTAAAAGGCACCGTCACAATCTCGCCTATCTGGGCTCCGGGTCCATTGGTCATCATAACGATGCGATCAGCTAGAATGAGTGCTTCATCAATATCGTGGGTTACCATCAGTACCGTCACTTGATGCTCCTGCCAAATCTTGAGCAGTTCCTCTTGCATCTCTTCGCGGGTGATGGCATCTAAGGCTCCAAACGGCTCGTCTAGAATCAACACTTGGGGACGAATCGCCAAGGCACGGGCAATGCAGACGCGCTGTTTCATCCCCCCGGATAGTTCGTGGGGTCGCTTATCGGCAGCTTCAGTCAGACCCACCATTTCCAGGTGTTCTCGGACAATGGCAATTTTTTCTGCTTTCGGTTTGGCGGAGTAAACTGTCTTAACGGCCAGGTAAATGTTGTCGAAGGCACTCATCCAGGGCAGCAGGGAGTAGTTCTGGAAGACCACCATCCGGTCTGGTCCTGGCTGGTAAATGCGTTCGTTTTTTAAGCGCACCTGCCCAAACGTGGGTTGGCGGAAACCGGACACCATATCCAGCAGGGTTGACTTGCCACAGCCGGAGTGGCCAATTAAGCAGATAAACTCGCCCTCTGTCACCGTTAGGTTAATGCCACTGAGGACTGTGTAAGGTCCTTGAGGCGTGTTATAAACCTTGGACACATCCTCAATGATCAAGTAAGGATTCTGCTGTTGAGGAGGAGCGGGGTGGCTAGAAAGATTGAGGGTTTGAGTCATCTTATGGCCTAGAACGAGGATAGGGAAGCAGGGCTAAACACAGGGGATGCTAAGCAGCGATGGTCTCCGACCGGCCTTCAGCCATCGCAGAAGCTCCTACTAAAACTTCTTGAATTTGGATGTCCCGCTTAATGGCGAGGCGATCCAGATACCCCATGGGATCATCGGGATTAAAGATCATGCCATCGAATAGTTGAAATTGATGGCGATCTGGCCCGATACCGGGTAGCCCCAACTCCTGAGCGGCTTGGGCAAACATCTCCGGTCGGCGAACCTGATCGAGAACTTCAATCCAGTTGCGAGGAAACGGCACCAGCCCCCAGCGAGCCAACTGGGTCAGAATCCACAACCCTTCCACGCGATCGGGGAAGTTGGCTTGGCTGACAAAAAACTGGTTGTACCGAGGTAATACCTGAGGCTGTGCTGGAGTGCCCCGGTCATAGGCTCTCAAAAAGCCTGGTTGGATTACCTCTGCCGCAGCCCCTACATATTGAGGTAAACAGAGCCAGGTCAAAATTTGATTGCGATTGCGGGGGTCATCACAATATTGGCAGGCTTCTAAGAGAGCCTTAACGAGTGCTACCTGAGTTTGAGGATGCTGATCGGCCCAATCTTCGCGCATTCCCAGTACCTTCTCCGGTTGTCCCGGCCAGAGTTCTAAATCATGGGTGATCACAAATCCTAAGCCTTCTTTGACCGCATGGGAATTCCAGGGTTCGCCCACACAATAGCCGTCAATCTCGCCAGCCCTGAGGTTCGCCACCATTTCTGGGGGTGGAACGACCTTTAAGGTCAGGTCGCGATCGGGGTCAATCCCACCCGCAGCCAGCCAATAGCGGAGCATGAGATTGTGCATGGAGGCTGGATGCACCATCCCCAAGGTGGGAGGGGTCACATTGGGCTGGCTCAGGTACTGCTTAAAGTCAGCCAGGGTGCGCACTCCTTTTTCGTAGAGATCCTTGCTGAGGGTAATGGCATTGCCATTGCGACTGAGGATCAGGCTAATCACCATGGGCACTGGAGCCTTGTCTTGGAGGCCAATGGTCATGGCTAGAGGCATCCCGGCCACCATTTGCGCGGCATCTAGACGGCCAGTGGTTACGCCCTCAAGCACAGTTTTCCAACTGGGTTCACGACTGAGGGTCACTTCTGCCAAGCCATGTTTGGCAAAAAAGCCTTGCTCTTTCGCCACCACTAAGGGCGCACAGTCCGTTAACGGGACAAAACCCAAGTTAAGATTGACCTTCTCTAATCCGTGGCGGGAAATAGTCAGGGGTTGCTGACGTTTCCGTTTTTTCTGAAGCTTTTGTTGATTGAGGAAGTAGAGAATCTCACTGCGGAGGCCGTAGTAGCTAGGATGGTTGACGACGTCCATACGTTGGCGGGGGCGAGGAATGGGCACCTCTAATATCTGGCCAATATAGGACGCAGGGCCATTGGTGAGCATGACAATCCGGTCGGAAAGTAGCACTGCTTCATCGACATCATGGGTGACCATGATACAAGTGGCTTTAGTTTCAGTCAAAATTTTCATCAACTGGTCTTGGAGACCCCCACGGGTGAGGGCATCTAGGGCACCAAAAGGTTCATCCAACAGTAAGAGTTTGGGACGAATGGCGAGGGCACGGGCGATCGCAACCCGCTGCTTCATGCCCCCAGACAACTCATGGGGAAACTTATGCACTGCCGCGCGTAAACCCACCAGATCCACATAATGTTCAACAATGCTACGCCGCTCTCCCTTGGGGAGATGCTTGAGAGCAGTATTCACCCCTAAAGCAATATTCTGCTGCACCGTCTTCCAGGGCAGCAGAGAGTAATTCTGGAAGACCACCATCCGATCCGGTCCAGCACCCTTGACTTGGCGACCTTCGAGTACAACTCCTCCCGTTGAAGGGCGCTCCAAGCCAGCCACAATGTTCAGTAGCGTGGATTTACCACAACCAGAATGACCAATCAGAGAAATAAATTCTCCTTTACGGACATTCAAGGCAATGGTACTCAGCGCTTTGTAGTGGCGACCATTGGGCAGCGGGAAAACTTTCTCAATGTGATCTACTTCTAGAAACATTGACATTATTTCTGCTCCTCCGGCGTCAAAAGTCTACCAATTGAGGCCACCAGCTTATCCAGCAGCAAGCCCACTAACCCCACATACAGCAGCGCTAGAATAATTTCACTAATCAGAGAACTAGTCCAAGAATCCCAGATAAAATAGCCAATCCCAACACCGGGCACCAACATTTCCGCCGCCACAATCGCCAGCCAAGACAGGCCAATGCCAATCCGTAACCCCGTAAACACATAGGGCACCGTTGCTGGCAGCAAGATATTGGTGAAATAGTCTGCTCTAGACAATTTCAAAACACGAGCCACGTTTTTGTAATCTTGAGGAAGTTGCTGGACACCAACAGCCGTATTGATCACAATCGGCCAAATGGCAGTCATAAAAATGACAAAAATCGAAGAAGGCTCGTTATCTTTGAAGGCTGCCAGGGAAATCGGTAGCCAAGCCAAGGGCGGGACGGTACGGAGAACCTGAAAAATAGGGTCTAGGGCATCATAAATTAAACGGCTCGTGCCAATTAAAATGCCCACTGCAATCCCTGTGATTGCGGCCAAGGAAAAACCAATGGCAACTCGCTTTAAGCTGGCCAGAATTTGCCAGAACAGCCCGACATCCGTACCACCGTTATTAAAGAACGGATCAATAATCAGACCCCAAGTATCGGTAAGCACTGTCAGGGGTGGAGGCAGAGCCGGATCCTTTCCCATACACAGTAATTGCCAAATTCCTAAAACAATGAAAATGGCAATACTAGACGTCGTGATTTTGCGGAGTCGCTCTGGTCCTAGCCACTTCGTTAAGAAAAAGCGTGATGAGACAGGAGAACGGTAGGAGCTAACAGCCATCAGGTTTTACTCTCTTAGCAACGGAACAATCATGGGAAATAAGAAACAGGAATAGAGTGGTTACCGAGAAGATTGCAGACTTACAGCCCCCTTGGGTTGATCGCCTGCTTCCTAAGCTTTTTTAATTTTGAGCGCCTTCAGATACTCCTCAGGTTTTTCAGGATCGAACTTAACCCCATCGAAAAAGGTTTCCACACCGCGAGAGTCACTTTTAGGAATGTCTGCATCTGCGACACCTATCGTTTTTGCCGCTTCTTTCCAAATATCAGAACGGTTGACCTTATCCACGAGTTCCTTGGCCTTGGTATCAGGTGGGAGATAGCCCCAGCGCATATCCTCAGTCACAAACCACAGGTCATGGCTCTTAAACGGATAAGAGGCGAAATCTGACCAGAATTTCATCTGTAGGGGACTATTCTCGACCGGTGCTTTACCCGCTTGACCGTAGTCGATATTGCCTTGAGACCGACCTAAGATGTCATCCGCCTTAATTTTTAGCCATTGACGTTCCGAAATTATGTCGCACATTTCTTTTTTATTCTCAGCCTTGTCGCACCACTGCTGGGCTTCCAAAACCGCCATGGTCAAGAGCTTAGCCGCCTTAGGATTTTTATCTACCCAATCCGAGCGCATGGCAAAGGCTTTTTCAGGATGATCTTTCCATAACTCACCCGTCACTAAAGCTGAATAGCCTAGTTTTTGCGTAACCAGTTGAGCATTCCAAGGCTCACCCACACAAAAGCCTTGCATGGTTCCTGTTTTCATATTGGCCACCATTTGCGGCGGCGGCACCACAATCAAAGACACATCATTATTGGGATCGATGCCACCAGCGGCCAGCCAATAGCGCATCCACAGGTCGTGGGTACCACCAGGAAACGTGACGGCCAGTTTGGCCTCTTTACCGCCAGCCTTTGCTTTGCTAAAGGCATCTTTTAAGGGCTTGCTGTCATCCCCCACGTTTAAGTTTGCATAGTCATTGGCAACGGAGATGCCTTGGCCATTGGTATTGAGGCGAGCCAAGATATACATGGGTAAAGGTTGCTTCGTAATTTTACCCACGCTCATCAAATAGGGCATCGGCGTCAGGATATGCGCGCCATCAATGCCATTGCCCGCTGAACCGAGTTCTAAATTGTCCCGTGTTGCCCCCCAAGAGGACTGTTTAATGACCTCTACATCTGGCATCCCATATTTCTCAAAAATGCCTTTCTCTTTGGCAATAATTAGAGGAGCTGAATCCGTTAACGCAATAAAGCCTAATTTGGCAGTTGTGACTTCTGGTGTGTCTAGGTTTGCAGGCTTACTGGCTGAGCTTGAAGTATCTGTTGGTGATGAACCTGGCGAGTTGCATCCGTGAAGTAACAGAGTAGCAGCAGTCGTTGCACTAGCTGTTGCGATAAATTTGCGTCTAGAAATCTTGGACATAATATTGAAAATCAATTCCTCGTAAAATCAGGGGATAGTTGTGCGATCGCCAACAACTCCAATCTAAAAATTCCTTAAAACTTGCCTTACTACATCTAAATCAATAAACTCTCTTGAGTTATAGATAAGTTGAAATCAAAACACTATCTTCCATAAATAAGAAAACCTCAAAATGGTTATCCTTGAGAGCATCTACTTGAGGATTTGAGCATATAGAAACCACCTTTCAAGAGAATATGATCTACTAGAAATAGTAGAAAAAGACTTTAATAAATAGGGGTAATCCCTATCCGTTAGTCACTGTATTTCTGAACAATATCTCTAACTAAAAAACCTGCCAGAAGATTGGCAGAAAGTAGATAGATATTAT
Organism: Acaryochloris sp. CRU_2_0; assembly: GCA_012034865.1. GTDB lineage: Bacteria > Cyanobacteriota > Cyanobacteriia > Thermosynechococcales > Thermosynechococcaceae > Acaryochloris. The sequence goes on from JAAUOM010000012.1 coordinate 51,798, forward strand.
GGGAATACAAAAATCTAAGGATTTGACAAGAACTTAATCAAGAAAAATGCAGTTCAAAAAAAGAGAATAGCTGTTGTGAACTCATAAGGTATAGATAATTTATGACAAAATCAAGCGAATTATTGCAGGAACAAAAAGCAAGGAATTATTGTAGTAATTGATACAAATTTATTCGGTGAATGGCATTGAGTACATCTAAAATAAAATGAACTTTTCAACAAACATAGCTTTGCATTCTAGTTAGAAAATTCATAACCTTTCGTATCTTAAGTTACTATTTTCTGGCTCTAAATGTTTTTTATGCATTAGAGTAATGCATAGACTGCATTGGTGGTTATCGGCTCAGGCATGCACAATTTGATTAATCAGATTCATTGTGAATTACTTCCTCAAATTCAACTTGAAAGTCTAGAACCCCACAATCCGATTGTTGTTCATTACTTGCCCCAGCCTTGGCAGTTGTTAGGGATCGGGAACTACGCTGCCGTCGTGTCTCATCCTGACTATGGCAATCTTGTCGTCAAAATTTATGCCCCTGGACGCCCTGGGTTTGAGGAAGAGGTTGAAGTATACCGTCGCTTAGGGCAACACCCCGCCTTTTCCGAATGCTTCTATGCAGGGCAGGGCTTCCTGATCTTAAAACGCTTACAGGGTGTGACTTTATACGATTGTATGCATCGAGGTATTAAAATTCTGCCATCGGTCATTCGGGATATTGATCAAGCCCTACACTACGCACGCTCTGTAGGATTAAATCCCCACGATGTCCATGGGAAAAACTTGATGATTGCCCAAGAGAAAGGACTGGTCGTGGATGTATCAGACTTTCTCAAACTGGAAGCCTGCTCTGCTTGGGAAGATCTAAAACGAGCTTATTATTGTTTTTATTTGCCCGTCTTATCCCGCCTACCGATGCGCTTTCCCTATCGACTCCTAGATTTGATTCGAGCAGTCTATCGTTTTTATCGACGGGCTTGGCGGCGTGATTTGGACTGATCACAATGACAACCTCTGATCAATTGTAGGTTGCAAGGGCAACAAAGTCTGTGAGCTTGCCTCAAAACTTCATTCGTAGTCCTGTAGAACCAGCCCTGCCCTCAGCTTTGCTGATCCCTGGATTCGTAGAGAGAGTGCTTCTTCAAGATAAATCACAGTGCCTCTGTGATCTCCAGCACAAGTGCATTTTCGGCATTTCTCTATGCTAAAAGTCAAGCTTTCAGCAGCGGCCTTTACTGGTCTGCTTTGGACAGGTTGCAGGTTGACAGCTATCCCTTCTATTCAAAGAACCAACCCATCTATGAAAACTCGTTTTGTCCTGTCTCTTTCAGTACTGCTTAGCCTTGGTAACTTAGCCCCTGCCTTTGCCTATGATCTTACGGATGTGGGTGCTTATCGTGTTGTTACTACGGGTTTAAACTGCCGCTATGGTCCAGATGTAGACTTTGGAATTAAAGAATTCATCCCTCGCGGCGAAGAGTTCCAAAGTGAACGGGTGGTTTACGACGAGGATGATGATCCCTGGTTCTGGACCGATCGCGACTGTTATGTCAGAGCAGATTCTGCCTACCTGCAATACATTGATGACGGTGAAGATATAGATATATAAGCTCAGCAACAGGCTCCACTCTGAAATGCTCCACTCTAGATAAGGACAACATGACCACTTGGTATTTCAATTACGGGACTGATCGTCTAGGTCCCTTTGACAACAAGCAGGCCATCGATCAGGCTAGACAGAATCCCAATGGCTACTGTTGGCGACAAGGGTTTAGCGATTGGCTACCGATTCAACAAGTCGCAGAATTACAGGGGAATGCCTCCCCCTTTGCTGTCCCTCCTCCACCCCCGATGAGTCCCGGCACAGCCCATGAGATTGACTATCAAATTTTGGGCGAGGATATGCAGTTCGTCGAAATTGAACTCGATCCAGGGGAAAGTGCCGTGGCTGAAGCTGGAGCCATGATGTATAAAGATGCCGTTGTCCACATGGAAACGATCTTTGGTGATGGGTCTCAAAAATCCTCCCAAGGTGGGTTTATGGATAAGTTGGTGGGAGCGGGCAAACGCCTCCTCACGGGAGAAAGTTTGTTTACCACTGTCTTTACTCATACAGGTTCGCAAGGGAAAGTCCATGTTGCCTTTGCTGCCCCTTATCCCGGCACAATTATTGTCGCCAAACTCAGTGACTATGGCGGTCGTTTGATTTGTCAAAAAGATAGCTTTCTCTGTGCAGCCAAAGGGGTACAGATTGGCATTCATTTTCAAAAAAAGATCTTGACAGGTCTGTTTGGCGGGGAAGGATTCATCATGCAAAAGCTAGAAGGTACAGGCTTGACCTTTCTCCATGCAGGTGGAACCGTGATTCAGCGGGATCTCAAACCCGGAGAAACCCTGCATGTGGATACGGGTTGCTTGGTGGCTCTCACCGACTCTGTTCAGTATGATATTCAACAAGCTGGCAACGTCAAGTCCATTATTTTTGGGGGAGAAGGGTTATTCTTCGCAACGCTCACTGGACCTGGGCATGTCTGGCTGCAATCTCTCCCCTTTTCGAGAATGGCAGGACGCATGTTGGCAGCAGCACCCCAAAGACAAGGGGGCGGTGGTCGTGGCGAAGGATCCCTTCTGGGGGGCTTGGGGGATCTCTTGGATGGGGATAACTTCTAGGGGGATCCTTCGCCCCTCAAAAAGCAAAGCACTCTGAAAATGCGATCGCAGAACTAATTTCGTTAAGGAAAATCTGAGGAATTTATAGATTTGTACGTCAGGACGCAAGATCTTCCAGATTGGCTCAAGGGGCAGCAGGAGATCGAGTAAGACGACTAGATTATGGGTTTTTCCGAAAGGAATAATGGCTTCTTGCAACCGAGCTTTGAGATACTTCTCAACACATTGCTGCGCGTGAAAACAGGCTGCATCGTAGTTGGGTGTTTTGCGTGCGCGGAGTTCTCGTTGGGCTGTCGCAAAGTCCCCTTCAGCTTTATTAAGCCACTCTTGTGTGAGGGGCTGCATACAGCACGGTTCCTTTATCTAGGATTTCACGGATAAAAAAGTCGTTCCATTCTAAGCGTTGCTGAATTTGAGTAGGTGTGCGAACCAACAGATCGACGGCAAAATCCGGATTGGTTTGAGTCAAAATTTCTACTGCTTGACGGAAGGGTTGGCCTTTGAAGGGCATGATGACTAATAAGTCTACGTCTGAGGATTCTGTAGGTTGACCGTAAGCATAGGAGCCAAACAGGATGATTTGCTCTGGTTGAAATGCCAGAGCAATGCGCTGACTCCATTGTAAGATTTTGCTTTTGTCAATCATGGGATAAGCGCAAGGCTATATACGATAGCTATTTTACTGTATTAAGTCTTATAGAGAAAGAACCTGGAAATCGCCCCTACAAAAAGTAAATCTTTGACATGTGATCGCCTCCGCAAACCTAACCCCGATCGCCATCTCCAGTCCAAACAACCCCGATCGCATCCTCGAAAATGGACATGCGCGCGATCGCCCCTCCACCAAAAGCAAATCACTCTGAAATGCGATCTCCTTCGTAACCAGCACAATCACTCCTTATGACCGAGAAATGCAGAAAATTAGGTGCCATCAAATAGCTCGTAAGGATCAAGTAGAAGTTTTGGCCACACAAGCATTTCAGGGCAAAATATTCTTATTTGTTTAGGGCTACCCGACAGAGTAGAAGCTGGACTCAAAAGACCTGAGCAAATCAATGCAGATCATTGTCAGTGAAATCTAATGAACCTACCCATCACAGGGTAAAGATAAAATCGTTCACTAACAGTCCCGGCATCAGGGAGGCTCCTAGCGATCGCGCACCATAGGTATCCACGCAGGGAATGAGTTCTTGCGTATTCGTGAGGTTTTCTAAATTTGGTCCTAAAAAAGAATAGAGACTATCATCAAACCGTAAATCCTGGATGGGAGCCACAATTTCCCCCTGTTCGACCCAGAAACAGGCATACCGAGTCATGCCTGTAATGCGTCCACCCGTGCGATCGCTCCAATTGAGGTAATGCAAATTGGACAAATACAACCCAGTTCCCAGTTGAATCAAAATTTCTTCCGTTTTGAGGGTTCCAGGTGAAACTTCCGGGGAACGCATCCCTTCATAGGCATTGGCGGCATTACTGTGGACTTGATACTCCTTGGCGGTACGGGCATTGACCAAGGTATTCACAAGTTGACCTGCCACCAGAATCGGCACTTCTTCTGGAGCCACCTCACCCAAACTATTGAATCGAGGTACTAACCCCAAACCAAAGTTTTCCCTCAGGGTCAACTGGGGTGACAGGGATTTTCCTTCCCGTAACTGAGCCAGGGCACTTCCTCCTTGCCGCATGGAGGCTTCACTTACCCCACCCCAAGAGAGGAGGCCAATCAACTCGTCCGTAGCGGCTGGGGCAAAATAAGTACGGTGTCGTCCGGGTTCCACCTTTTGGACTGGACGATCCAGAACTTGCAACTGAGTGATTGATTGCCGAATTTGATCGGCATAGCTTTGAGGATCCCAAGTTTGACCTGCGAGAGTGGCTTTCACCGCTTTCTCGGAAGGCGCAATCAGGGAGTAATCGAGGACAAAGGTTTCCGTGGCAAACCAGTGGTTTTGTCCGGCAGAATTGCGATTGGCGCGCACCATTGGCCCTGCGGCATAGATACCGGTAAAATCCACTCCCTGGACAGCAGGTAGAATAGCGGCGGGCACTTGCTCTGGAGCCAGCAATTGCCCAGTATGGGCTTCCCGACTAGAGCCAAAGTTCTCTGGCAAAACGATATAGGGATCTTCTAGGAATTGCGGTAAATCCTGACGCAAGCGCTGGAGCTGCGCCAAGCCCGTGGCACTATCCACCGCCAGATCGCCAGTGAATGGAAATTCTGCATAGGCGCTGCGCTGATTGGCCATCAGGCGGAGGTTAAGGTTGGCATCAGTGACCAGACCCGATTGGCGGACTTTTCCGGCATTCAGGCGCATAAAGTGACTCTGTTCACCCGCTAACTCTATCGACAACTGCTCATTGCCCTGTAAAGTATCCAAGAGCAACTCTGCCAGTTGATTAAAGGTGGATTCCCAGGTGGAGAGGATCTCCGTAGAGTGGGTGGCGATCGCAACAGGGTTCATGCAGCCCCTCCAAAGACTTCAATCTGGTTAAACACACAGGTGGGTGAAGCGTGACCGACGCGAATGCACTGATTCGGCTCACCTTTACCACAGTAGGGGGTTCCATACATTTCCAAGGTACTGCGATCGCCCACTTGCACCAAATTGCGCCAGAACTGATTAGTAATCCCTCGATAGTTAGGATTGCGGAGAACCTGGGTGAGTTGGCCGTTTTCAATCAAACGGGCATATTCACAGCCAAACTGAAACTTGTTGCGATAGTCATCAATGGACCAAGAGCGATTGGCCTCCATATAAACCCCCGATTCAATCCTGCTAATCATCTCGGCAAAAGACGACGAACCCGGTTCTAGATTGAGATTGGCCATCCGGTCAATGGGTGCCCGGTTCCAAGAACGGGCGCGGCAGTTAGCGACCCCCGGCACCTTGGCTCTGGCTTGACTTTCTAAACTGCCTAATCCTCGCAGCAGCAGACCGTCTTTAATCAAATATTCGCGCTGGGCAGGCATCCCCGCATCATCAAAGGCATAGCCCGCAAATTCACCCGCAACCGTGGGGTCAAAGGTGATATTCATCAAGGGTGAACCATAGACCAATTGACCAAAATCAGCAAGTTTAACAAAGCTGGATCCGGCATAATTGCGCTCATCTCCTAAAATTCGATCCAGTTCTAGGGGATGGCCGACACTTTCATGAATCTGCAACATCATCTGGTCAGGGGCCAAGACCAATGTTGTGGTCGTGGTTGGACAGTCCGCTGCCGTCAATAGTTTAATCGCTTGTTCGCCTACCCGTTGAACCCGTGCTAAAACCTGTTCTGGATCAAAGACTTCAGCGCCCGCTTGATAACAGCGGGCCAGGGGACCATTATCAGTGCGTTTTTGGATCACGTTGCCTGCTTGGGCGGTGGCCTCATAGTCCGTAATCACCAGACCCAACTTTTGGTAGGTGTCCGAGCCATTGCTGCTGACGAAGATTTGTTCTGTTTCTAGGGTTTGGGCAAAGGCACTAGTTTTCACAATCTGGTCAGAAACATGGAGGGTTTCACAGACTTTCACCAGTAAATCGAGTTGATCGGCAATGCTAATTAAGTCAAAGGGTTGCTGAAAAGGCGATTGGTATTGCCCTACAGCTTTAGGGCGCACATCAGCGGTAAAGGGATGAACGGCCCATTTTGCGGTTGCGATCGCCTGCTGTTGCGCCTGCTCTGCGGCCCATTGCAAACTGGCTTGATCAAAGCGATTCGTCGCCGCATAACCAAACTGGCCTTGAGCTAAAACCTCGACCATCACTCCTTGGCTAAAACTGCGACCACTACTTTCCGGTCGTCCGTCCCGAACGGCATGGGTCGTTGTCGTTTCATTCACCTGACGGAGTCCTACCCAGTCTGCATTGAGGGTTAGCTGGTTGAGGGCTTGGTGGAGATCAAACTTCATTGCAAAACGTTGAGTGTGAGGATAAGGGGTAAGAAGATTATGGAGAGATAGTGAAGATGGGGAAGATAAGGGAGATGAGAGAGTATGTATGGGTTAGTGTAGCGTTTTCTGACGATAAAAGGTCTGAAGTGGGATGATTGATTCAGAATATTCAAGGAAATCGCAGAGGTGCAAAACCAAATAGTACCTAAATTTCTGCCATTACTTCAGTCCCCTTAGGAGGCTTATGGAAAGGTGAGCATGAAACGACGACATTTTCTGCAATCAGCAGGGTCTGCGTTAGCGGTGTTGGGGCTGAATCAATGGGAGATTCAACAACAGGGGTTACGCTATGCCCAGGTGATCGCTCAGGGCACCCCTCGTAAACTGGCACTCCTCGTTGGCATTAATGTTTATCCATCTCCCATTAACCCCCTCCAGGGGTGCCTCACGGATGTCCAGTTGCAGCGGGAACTACTCATCCATCGTTTCGGGTTTAATCCTAAGGATATTGTGCAGGTAACGGATGCCCAGGCGACACGGCAAGGGATTCTCACTGCCTTTGAAGAGCATTTGATTAAACAAGCCCAGCCTGGAGATATTGTTGTGTTTCATTTTTCAGGGCACGGCAGCCAAGTGAGTGCAAAACCTGAATGTGATTCAGTTGCGATTGGGGCAAGTGATCGCTGTGTTAACAGTACTCTTGTTCCCCAAGATAGCCTTCTCTCTGGCGGAACCTTGGAAGGGGGTGCAGTCAATGACATCATGGGACATACCCTCTTTCTGCTCATGTCTGCCCTGCGAACCGAGAATGTCACGGCCATTCTGGATTGTTGTCATTCCGGGGGTGGTACTAGGGGCAATTTCCAGGTGAGGGCAATTTCACGGGTAGGAGAGAGTGAATCTTTTCTGCCCAGTCCTGCGGAAAAAGAGTATCAACAAAAATGGCTCTCGCAACTAGGACTTTCTCAGGCAGAGTATGTCAAACGACGCAGGGCGGCTGTTGCTAAGGGAGTCGTCATTGCGGCAGCGCGTCGGGAGCAGTACGCTGCCGATGTGCCCTTTGAAGGATTTCAGGCCGGAGCGTTCACCTACACGATGACACGCTACCTATGGCAACAAACCTTCAACGAAGGAGTCGGTAATTCTCTCGTTAGAATTAGTCTCAGTGCCAAAACCCAAGCTTCACTCAATGGGATTGAGCAAGATCCGCTTTCTGAAGCAAATCCAGCGAATAATAACGATCGTCCTTTCTTCTTCTTGCCGTTAGGAAGTGTACCTGCTGAGGCGGTGGTCACGGAAGTGAAGGGCAAGCAGTTTAACTGTTGGTTGGGAGGAGTGGATGGGGAAACGATAAACGCCGTTGGTAATGATGCAGCACAATTGGCCATCGTTGATTCGCAAGGTAAAGAGCAAGGATTGGTTAAGCTCTTAAGTCGAGAGGGGTTGATCGCTAAGGGTGAATTGATTAAAGGTACGCTGAGTCCGGGTACACTGCTGCAAGCAAAGGTCGTGGGAATTCCCAATGATTTACCTTTGGAAATCATCTTAGATGCTTCTTTGAAACCTGAAGAAACCGCTATCCAGCAGGCATTGCAATCGATTCAACGGGTAAAGATCGTTCCGATCGGTCAAGCGGGTCAGTACTTGCTGGTGCGTCTGACAGACGGATACCGCCAGTCCATAGCCAAACCAGCAGGAACCAATGTCCCTGCCGTTGGCAGCATTGGGCTTCTCTCTCCAGGGGGGGATCGCATCATTACCGGATCATTTGGGCCTGCCAATGAAACCGCCGCCAAGGCTATGGATCGGTTGAGATCGCAATTTACCCTCCTGCTGGCCAATCGTCTGCTGCAAATGTTGCGTAATACCGATACTTCCTCTCTGGCAGTGGATGTGAATGTTACCCCTATGGGTGCCAAAGGCGCTCCAATTGCTACGGTAGGGACATCGCGAAATCGTTCTGCTTCAAATCGGGGCAATACTCGCAGTGCGGCATCCTCCCCTCCCTTAACCCAATCAATTAAAATTGGGTCAAAAGTTCAGGTAAAAGTCACCAATCAGCATGACAAACCTCTCTATACCGCCATTTTGGGAATTGGCACATCAGGAGAACTGGTTGTGCTGTTTCCTTCCGATTGGAACGTGCCTACCGATGCCTCGTTAGTGAGTTCCAAAGAAAGCATTCTGATTCCCCGTTCCGGTGTGGACAAATTTGAATTTCAGATTGATGGCCCGCCGGGAGCTATTCAGGTGATGGTACTCGCTAGCGTAGAACCCCTCCGCAATGCAATGAAAGGATTGCAGCAGATTGCTAGTCAGCGGGGGATGCGCTCTGGTGCCCTTCTTCTAGAAGGTGAGGCGGCTTCAGCCGTGGAAGGTTTGCTGGGTGGTCTAGATGTAAATACTCGTGGCTCATTCAAGATTAATTCCACCGAGCATAAGGCAATCGCTAATAATCAATTGGCTGCGATTTCCGTTGCTCTGGAGGTGGTCGAATAGTCAACAGCGCTTCAAAATCACCATAAATCCGTTACATTTTCTAATATCTTTTTCGTTCACTGGATTTTATCAAGATATAATACCCCTCAACAGATCTATACTTGGGCTTCTCCTCACTATGCACCCATC
>JAAUOM010000191.1 GCA_012034865.1 Acaryochloris sp. CRU_2_0
AATAAGCTTTACAGTTGAGAATTTTCTTAATAGTAGGTCTTATTGAGAAAGGTATACTAACTGGTTGCTTGGCTCAAGCTAGTTGCAGTGGAGGTTTTAGCCTCCGGCTTAACCCGAACTGAGGTTAGTTAACGCTTGACATCGACGGGGGCTTTTATGAATACCTTGCTAGAGATTAAAGAGGCAATCCAGCGTTTACCAGAAAGTGATATTCGACAACTTTCTGGATGGCTTCAATCGCATATAGAGAAGATGTGGGATTGTCAAATGGAAGCAGATTTAGTATCTGGGAAACTAGATCACTTAATCGCCTGTGCAGAAGCAGACATTTCCGCTAATAGAGTGAAACCCCTTGATGAAGTCCTTCGGTAGCCTGATTATTGAGAAGTGATATTACTTTTACCTTTCCCTATCAACTTGGAAGCTATTCCCAACTTTAACCCTCAGCCTCGCCGACCTCTGACATAGGCCAATGTCAGGGGATTTTGGGGGTTGGAGAAAATGTCCTGGGTGGAGCCAAATTCGATGAGCTGACCGACCTCGTGCTGAACCCAGAAAAAGGCGACTTGATCAGCGATGCGTGAGGCTTGGCCCAGATTATGGGTGACGATCAAGACCGTGTATGTTCCCTTTAAACGGACAATGAGATCTTCAACAATTTCGCTGGATAGTGGATCGAGGGCACTACAGGGTTCATCCATCAGTAACACTTGCGGTTTGAGAGCCAAGGCTCTGGCAAGACACAGACGCTGTTGCTGACCTCCAGACAGGGAAAGGGCCGGGGCTTTTAAGCGATCTTTGACTTCTGACCACAGTCCCACTTCTTGGAGTGTGGTTTCGATGATGGTGTTAATGTGGGTGCGATCGCGAATCCCATGTTCTTTCAAGGGAAAGGCTAGATTGCGATAAATCGACAGGGGAAACGGATTCGGTTTTTGAAAGAGCATCCCCACTTGCCGACGTAACGGCGTTAGGGGCAGGGTGGCAATATCGCAGTGATTCAAATACACCTGACCTGAAACCCGCGCTGGCGGAATCAGTTCATGAAGACGATTTAAACAGCTCAAGAAACTGGTTTTTCCACAGCCCGATGGACCAATTAAGGCACTGATCTGGCCTCCTGGAAAATGGGCATCAACGGGGGCAAAGGCGACTTTTTTGCCATACCGCAGGCTCAGTTGCTCCACCCGAACCGCAGGGGGAGTCCCATGCTCTGTGGATGCAGGCTGCTGAAGCACAGAGGGAAAAGGAAAAGTCATAACACCTGAATTTTGGATTGCTGAAAGCGCTTGGCCCACCCAGACACCAAGCTATTAATGATCACGAGTAAGGCCACTAAGACAAAGGCGGTGGCGTAGGCAGGGGCTTCTCCCCCCGGCACATTCATGGCCAAATCGAAAATGTGGATGGACAACACCCGACCCGAATCTAGCAGTGAGGCAGGCATTCGGTCCACGTAACCACTGGTAAAGATCAAGGCTGCGGTTTCCGCGATCGCCCGCCCAATTCCCAACAAGATTCCCACAACAATCCCCGGCATCGCGGCTGGCACAATCAGTGTCCCTAAAGCCCCTAAGCGGGATAAACCCAAAGCCGCAGAGGCTTGCCGATACTCTGGCGGCACACCAGAGAGTCCAACTTGAATCGAGCGAATCAAAATCGGTAACACCATACAGGCTAGGGTCAATCCCCCCGACAGGATCGAAAACCCTAACCCCAGTCCTTTACAGAAAAAAGCATTGCCAAACAGCCCAAATACAACCGAAGGCACACCCGCCAAAATATCTAAGCTCAGGCGAATCGTGCGGCTCCAAAACGGGTGCTGCCGACTCAATTCGCTCAAAAAAACGGCGGTGCCCAAGCCCAAGGGTAAGGAGACACCCATACAAACCATCAACACTAATCCGGTAGACACCACGATGGGGGCAATGCCACCCTCAAGACCAGCTCTCTGGGGTGCTTGAGTCAAAAACACCCAGTTCACCTGTCGTCCGCCCTGCCAAACCACATCACCGAGCAACGCCGCAAAGATTGCTGTAATCCCCAGAGCCACTCCCCAAACCACCGCCGTCGCTAATGACTCTTTGGCGGAGAAGCGATGCCGTTGGGCAGGCAGTAAAGAAATCCAAGGGGCCATATCAATACTCCGGTGCATCGGTGTACCGATCTGTCAAAACCACCAGTCCTGCCACCACCAGCATCAACACCAATCCACTGGCAAAAAGAGCAGAGCGATGCAGATCGAGGGCATAGGCCATCTCTAGGGCAATGTTTGCCGTCAAGGTGCGGACGGGGGCAAAGACCGAATCAGGCACTTGCACCACATTGCCACAGACCATCAGCACGGCCATCGTTTCTCCTAAGGCACGGGCCGTTGCCAGCATGACTGCGGTTAACACCCCCGATTGAATGGCAGGCAGACAAACCCCTTGTACCGTCGCCCAAGTCCCTAACCCCAGGGCAGCGGATCCTCGCCAATAGGCAGAGGGTAAACTGGCGAGACTGGCCTCCGTCAGTAAGGCCACCGTCGGTAAAATCATCACAGCTAAAATCAGAATTCCGGCTAGCAGGCTGGAACCGGGCGGCTGCACCTGGGTAATCAGCGGCACAAGAACGACCAACCCCCACAACCCATAAACCACCGAAGGAATACCAGCCAGTAACTCAAGCAAGCGTCGATACCCGTGGGACAGCCACGTCGGCGCATAATATTGGCAAAACACTGCTGAGAGAATACCTAGGGGCGTTGCCAAGATCACAGCACCCAGGGTAACCCCCAGGGTACCGACGACCATCGGCATTAGGTTATAAGCCTGCTCCGTGGGATGCCATCCTGGATCACGCCAGAATTGATTCAGGGAGATAGTCTGTAAAATAGGTCGGGTTTCCCACACCAGAAAACCCAGGATCAAAACTAAGATCGCCCCTGAACAGACGGCCAAGACCTGCAACATCCCGATTAAAATCTGTTCATTTTTGGGGTGGGACAAAGGCTTGCTCCTGGATAATGTCTTTGACTTGGGGGGATTGGGCAAAGTCAATAAATTTTGCTGTTGAGGATTTAAGGTGCCTTGAGTGACCAGATTCAAGGGTCGAGAGAGGGGAAACGACCCATCGCGGACGGTTTGAGCGTTGGCCTGGATACCTTCTAAAGGCAGCATCTTAATTGGGGTGCCTTTGCTAATATTGATAGCGGCAGTCCCCACGGAGACATAGCCAATGGCTAGCGGATTCCCCGCCACAGTTTTGATGCCTTGCTCGTTATCGCCGATGACAACATCGGCTTGAATTGCCGAAGACTTGAGCTGGAAATACTCAAGAAAAAGTTCTAGCGTGGAGCGACCTTCCGCTTTATTGACAACAGTAATGGCAGCAGGTTTACCACCCACTTCCTGCCAGTTGTTGAGCTGGCCCGTATAGATAGCCGTGATTTGCTGATCGCTCAATTTTTGAATGGGGTTATCCCGATGCACAATGATCACCACTCCATCCTTGGCAATGGTATGAAACTGCAAATCTTTTTCGGCTGGTTTAGGTGCTCGTGACACCATGCCAATATCAGCTACTTTTTGGCGAACATCGGCAATCCCCCGCGAGGAGCCACCCGTTTGCACATCAATGCGAACCTGGGGATTTTGGGTTTCGTACCGTTTAGCGATTTCAGCGACTAAAGGGGCAACGGTACTCGATCCGGTAATCACTAATTTTTGAGGGGAACCAGAATTCCCTTGGTTCGAGGCTGGCAGAGAGTTACATGCCTGTAGGTTTACGGACAATAGGCTGCCAAGGATGACGCCTGTGAGTTGTAGCTGACTCTTCATACACACTTTTCTTGGCTCATAGCTTAATAGAATTGCTGGCTCATTAATGACGCGATCTCAGAGGGGTAGGGGAGCAGCTCGATAGAATTTGCTGCTCCTCAATAACGTGATCAGCGAGATCTTCTCAGTTAGTCCTGTAAGGCAGGCGATCTAAATTGAAAAGGAGGTAAAGGAGAATTCACAACAGCCTAAATCCAAGCCTTGCTGGGAATGATGACTTTGAATATCGGGAACCAGGGCATAGCGTACGGCTTTGCCATCGCGGGTAGCTTGGACAAACCCCGCCTGCCGCAATACCTTTAAGTGATGCGATAGCAAACTCTGCTCCATTTTTAAGATGGCATTGAGTTCATTGACATGCTGCGGTCCATTCATGAGCAGCTTCAAGATCGACAGTCGGGTGGCATCGGCTAAGGTTTTTAACTTGTTGGCACAGGATTGAGAGGGCTGCATACTCGCCTTATGAGGGTTAAAGAGTACTTTAGATATTGGCATCAATAAGGGTTGATCACTGTGTTGAATATATCTTGATATGAACCTAGATTCATAAGTCATAGATTAAAATTTGCGAATGCTCTCTACTGGCGAGCATTCGTCACAAGTTAAGTTTGGGTCAGTTTTGTCAAGGGCAAACAAGGATCGTGTGAAACTCCTTGCAGACTAGTCTTTGAGGAGTTAAGAACTTGTGAGCCGAACCAATCGAGATCATGTCAAGAAGCCCCAACGCCCCCTGGTGGAAGACGCAGCCATTGCCCAACAACTGGAAGACCTCCTTACCCCAGCCATTAGCGCTCAAGAGGGATTTTATAAACAGCTTGGCTTGAGAGAACGCATCCTCACAAAGGGCAAAACTAGCCTCAAAACCCTGGACTTGGAATGACCGGGCTACATACCCCCCTCTTGTCTGAGGCACAATCATTTTTGCGCGCAAGGCCAATTAATGTCTATGATGCAACTATATTGAAAAGTTTTGTGAAGACCCTTGTTAGCAAACCCCCAAGCCCATAACTCGATTCCTCTACCCACCACTTGGCACACCCTAGAGGTTCTTTGGCAGGCTGACCAAGCCCATTTGCAGCCCGGGCTACCCTATGACCAACTCTCACCACCTTGGCAGATGTTAATTCTGGGGGATGGCTCTCCCACGCGCCATTTACAACTGCTCACCGGCGAACCTACAGAAGTCGATGTGATTGATATGTCTTTCATCGGTTCTGAGCAAGATAATGCCCCCGATCTGATCAAAGCGGTTCCCGGTCCCCGGCTGCGTCGGCAAGTGTGGCTGCGCACGTCTTCTGGCCAACGTTTGGCCTACGCTACCTCTTGGTGGGAAGCCAGCCATGTCGATGAGTATCTGCAAAATCGCTCCTTACCGATTTGGGCCAGTTTAGCCCAATTGCGGACAGAATTGTTTAGAGATATTCGCCTAGTTCTCTGCGGTCAATCGCCAGAATTATCAACAGCCTTCGAGCATCCAGGCCCATTTTGGGGACGCTACTATCTGTTTTGGCATGATGGCCAACCCCTGACTTTGATTTATGAGGTGTTCTCTCCCCATCTCGATCAATATCTGGGACCTGTACAAAAGGACTCTAGACAATAGCACCATCAAACCACTCCAGCATTGACGAGCCTGGATTGAAGTGAATTGGGGATGAGTCCAATATAAGTGTTGCTTAGGATTGTGGCTTAAATAAGATCTAGAATCCAGCTTTCTGAGGTTTAGCCGTGTAATTCCATTTTGGGAGGTAAGCATCAAAAATAATTTCCATTGATTCCTTAAACTCCTGAGTGACTTTT
>JAAUOM010000071.1 GCA_012034865.1 Acaryochloris sp. CRU_2_0
CACGCCCTGCATATCTATGGAGATATGGGTTTCAAGGCAATCAACTGCTGCAGCTAAAACACCTTCGTCGATCAGGGTCGGTGTTGTGGATAATGGGGTTGGGGTAGTTGTCATGGCTGATATTTAACGCTTTTAGTCTGACACTACCCTTCTTATAGGGACAATTCTCAATCTTTTCGATCTACTGACCTTGGTTGATTCGCTCTACAAAATTGGGATGCACTCGATAAATTTTGTGTGTTGAGATATGACAAGCTGTTATTTCCTAGGGTTTTTTGTCCATAATTAGCTCGGAGTACTCACACTAATCCTCAAAGATGCCTAGAACTGCCAATGAATATGCCGTCCACCTCTTTATTGAAGGGGGACATAAAGAAGAAGTTCGGTTTACGACTATTCAAGAGTTTCAGCAGTGGTACAGCAATGAATTGGTGCCTAAGTCTGACTCCAAGGAATTTATTAATATCCCGATAAAAAATATTCAGGGAGAATACATGGTGGTGCGTCCGGCTAGTATTACGGCTATTCGGGTGGAACCTGTGTTCGTATCTAGCGTCGACCGATACTAAAGTGTTGATGCTTTGTATTTCTTAGGCTGTATGTTTGATCTGACTCTATCTTTGCTGGTGGGTTGTATGGTGGCCAGTACACCTACCCCCCAGCTTCCCCTAAAAGTTGTGCCGATGGCGACGCTGCCAGTGGATTTGGCCGAGGATCAGCAAATCTGGCAAAAAACGGGGAGTTTAAAAGGAGACTATCAGGCACTGCTGAAGGCAATTGATCACAGCTTGCAGTACTTAGATACGGATAAAGCCGAGCACGATTATCAAGCCTATGGGATGCCAGGGATCACGCGATCGCGGGTTATTCGCAGTCTGCGTCGCTTTCGCCAATTGGTGGTGGGGGCTAAGTCTGCTCAAGCTTTAGAAACTGCCGTTAAGCGGGAGTTTCAGTTTATCAATCTGTGGGCAATGATCAACGGGGTAAGGTCGATTTCACCGGATATTATGAGGCGACCTATACGGCCAGTCGCAGGCCAACGGCAGTGTATCGCTATCCACTGTATCGGACTCCAGCCGATTTTCAGCAATGGCCTAAACCCCACCCGGCCCGATCGCAGTTAGAAGGAAACGATGGGCTGCAAGGTTCTCAGGGTCGTCTCAAGGGATTGGAGTTGGTTTGGTTGCGCGATCGCTTGCAAGCTTTTTTAGTGCAAGTGCAAGGGTCAGCCCGATTACAGATCACCGATGGCACAGAAATGACCGTGGGTTTTGCGGGCAAAACGGATCGTTCTTACACCAGTCTTGGCAAATCCTTAGTCAAAGATGGGAAGTTCACCCTCAAGGAATTGAGCTTACCCCTAGTGATGGATTATTTTCAGAAAAATCCCCAGGATCTAGATCACTATATTCCTCTGAATCAGAGCTTTGTCTTTTTCCGAGAAACCTTTGGGGCACCACCGACGGGAAGTCTGGGTGTACCTGTTACGGGTGAGCGATCGATTGCCACGGATAAATCGATCATGCCCCCGGGTGCTTTGGCCTTAATTCACACCCAACTTCCTTACTACAACAACACTCAGCAGTTAGAGTTTCGAGAAGTAAGTCGATTTGTCCTCGACCAGGATACCGGCAGTGCCATCAAAGGGCCGGGTCGAGTCGATATTTTTATGGGAACAGGATCTAAAGCCAAAGCCAGAGCGGGAGTCATGACTCAATCAGGACAACTCTACTATCTGTTGCTGAAGAACGCTCCTTAAAGGTATGTTCGCCGCATTATCTCAAGATAAACAACAGAGGTGTGGTTTCATTGAGCAGCGATACCCCTAGTACCAATCCCAACCAAGCCAAAAAACAATTGCGGGTGAGGCGAAGAGCTAGGTGAACATGCTGGGGGATAATCTGTTGTCGGGGATTGCCGAGCAGAGGCTTAAGCTTGGCAACGCCACGATACCAATTTTGTCCTCCTAATTGCACCCCTAAAATAGCCGCATAGGCGCATTCACTCCAGCCGGAATTGGGACTGGGATCTTTGCGCGCATCGCGCCAACCTAGGCTCAAAACTGATTTGAGTTTACCGGATAATAACCCCACGGTCAGGATCATCAACCGACAAGGTAGCCAAGTCAGCACATCTTCTAGCCGCGCACTAAACCATCCCAAGTCAGTGTAAGGGGCTTGCCGATAGCCAATCATCGAGTCTAGGGTACTGATGGCTTTATAGCCCAGAGCTAAAGGGACAGGCCCCACATCGGGAATGGCTATTCCGACTAAGGCGTAAAACAACGGTGCCATGACGCCATCGGTCGTATTTTCAGCCACAGTTTCCAACAAAGCTCGCAAAATATCTTGTTCTGCCAAGGTATCAGTATCGCGACCGACGTATCGGCGTAGGCGCGATCGCGCCACGATTAAATCGCCCACGACTAGGGGTCTTAAAACATCCTCAGTCGCATCGCGCAGACTGCGACCCGCAAAGCAACTGGCCAACAGAATCACTTCTAAGCTTAAACTCGCAGGCCACAGCCATTGATTGAGAACATAGAGCAAGAACCAACTGCCAACACTGACGCTACAGACCAAAGACAGGGTTAAATGTACCCCTGCCCAGCGGAGTTGCCAAGGTTCTTTCCACCAGCGCCATGCCCCCTTGGTATAGCGTTGAATCACCCACCCCATCGCTTGGACAGGATGGGGACAGCCCCAAGGGTCACCGATGACAAAATCCAGCAGGGCAGCACTCCATAGAAGTGCGATCGCACTATCAGAACTAATCACAGACTAGCCAACTTTAGGAAGCCGGAACCCGTTAACGTTAGTTCTCTATGCAAGATGGTCATTCTATGCATGACGATCAGTTGCACATTGCTCAACAAACTCCAAAATCATCTTGCTTGGCGGTGAAGGCTACAAAACCAGGTTTCGCTATGATAAAAGTATCTCTGGTATTAACCACATTACCAATGCCCATCAAAAATGACACCCTCAATTCCCCCAGCATCAGATAATTTTGAAGTACAAGTTCTGACTCAACTCGATCAGTTGTTGACCAAGGTCAATAGCTTAGATGACAAGGTCAATAGCTTAGATGACAAGGTCAATAGCCTAGATAACAAAGTCGCAAAGCTGGAAACCCGTTTGGATGGTTTATTTAATGGTTTAGTCACTGTTTTAGTGTCAGTGATCACAGCGGCCAGTTTATTGATTGTGGTTAGGAATGGCCTAGAATTATGGTTTCAGTTTCAGCAGTAGTATCTGCTAACCCTAAGGCCACTAGACACACCCGCTTTGAAGAGGATCCCCAAACATTGACTACCTGATCTGATTCAACTCGGAGTTGCCAGAACTTCTGCGTTCATAGGCTTGAAGGTAAGTCGCTCATTTTCCACATCAGCAACGATCGTATCCCCTTCCCCAAACTCACCCCGCAAAATGGCCTTGGCAATTTGAGTTTCCAATTCTCGCTGAACAGCCCGTTTTAGAGGTCTAGCCCCATAGACAGGGTCATAGCCAACATCGGCCAAGAAATCTAAGGCAGACTCGGAGAGTTGTAAGACCATCTTGCGATCGCTCAACCGTTGCTCTAGGCGTTGCACTTGTAACTGGGTGATTTGGCGCAATTGATCCTTCCGTAGACTGCGGAAGATAATCAACTCATCTACACGGTTGAGAAATTCTGGTCGAAAGTGGGTGCGCATGGCATCCATGACGCGGCGTTGCATTTCGCCATAGCGACTGTCATCGCCGACCAAATCCAGAATATATTGGGAGCCAATATTACTGGTCATAATAATCACTGCATTCTTAAAATCAACGGTGCGACCTTGGGAATCAGTGACGCGGCCATCATCCAAGATTTGCAGCATGATATTAAAGACATCGGGATGGGCTTTTTCAATTTCATCAAAAAGGATGACGGCATAGGGACGGCGGCGAACCGCTTCGGTAAGTTGCCCGCCTTCGTCATAGCCAACATAGCCAGGAGGCGCACCAATCATGCGAGCGACGGTATGTTTTTCCATATATTCCGACATATCGATGCGGACCATTGCTTCTTCTGTATCAAACAGATAGGCTGCTAAAGCTTTGCCCAACTCGGTTTTACCAACCCCCGTGGGACCTAAGAATATAAAGCTGGCAATAGGACGATTCGGATCGGCAAGACCGGCGCGCGATCGCTGAATCGCATCCGAGACCGCCGTCACTGCTTCGTCTTGACCAATCACCCGCTGGTGCAGCTCATCTTCTAGGTGCAATAGCTTTTCCATTTCTGAGGCCACCAGCTTACTGACGGGAATCCCTGTCCATTTGGAGATAATCTCGGCAATATCCGCCTCCGTCACCTCTTCTCGCAGCAGAGAATTGCTGCTGGTTTGGCGCTGAGCCAGTTGGGTTTCAGCTTCTTCCAGTTGCCGCTGGAGGCTGGTGAGCTTGCCGTACTTGAGTTCAGCGGCCTGATTGAGGTCGTAATTGCGCTCTGCTTGCTGGATTTCGATATTAACGCGATCGATTGTTTCTTTAATCGTCTGAATATCGTCGATGATTTGTTTTTCCGATTGCCATTGGGCATTGAGAGTTTTTTGATCTTCTTGCAAGTTGGCGAGTTCTTGCTCCAAGCGTTCTAGCCGATCAAGGGAGGCGCGATCGCTTTCTTTTTTCAGGGATAAACGCTCCATTTCCAGTTGTAGGATCTTGCGATCGATTTCGTCCAGTTCTTCGGGTTTGGAGGTAATCTCCATTTTCAGTTTGGCTGCCGCTTCATCCATGAGGTCAATGGCCTTGTCGGGCAAAAAGCGATCGCTAATATAGCGAGTCGAGAGAGTCGCCGCTGCTACTAGGGCATTGTCGGAGATTTTGACACCGTGATGAACCTCGTAGCGTTCCTTCAATCCCCGAAGAATGGAGACGGTATCTTGAATCGTGGGCTGATCGATGTATACCTGCTGGAATCGCCGTTCCAGGGCTGCATCTTTTTCAATGTATTTACGGTATTCATCCAGAGTCGTAGCCCCAATACAGCGCAATTCCCCTCGCGCTAACATGGGTTTGAGTAAATTCCCGGCATCCATTGCGCCTTGGCTGGCTCCGGCTCCGACGACGGTATGGATTTCATCTATAAATAGGATTATCTGCCCTTGGGATTCGGTTACTTCTTTGAGTACCGATTTCAACCGTTCTTCAAATTCACCACGATATTTGGCTCCGGCGATTAAAGCTCCCATGTCTAAGGCTATGAGTTTGCGATCGCGCAAGGATTCCGGCACATCCCGTGCCAAAATCCGCTGAGCCAAGCCTTCGGCTATGGCGGTCTTACCCACGCCTGGTTCGCCAATCAAAACAGGATTGTTCTTGGTGCGGCGCGATAAAATTTGGATTGTGCGGCGAATCTCATCATCCCGACCAATGACTGGATCGAGTTTGCCCGCACGGGCTAATTCCGTCAGATCACGGCCATATTTTTCCAAAGACTCATACTTGCCTTCTGGATTTTTATCGACGACTTTGTGGCTACCGCGAATCTCGGTGACCGCTTGCTTGAGTTGCTTCTCATCTAAACCCAGGTCTAGGAAGAGCGTCTGGCCAAAGTGGTCATCCTCAATATAGCCGAGAACTAAATGCTCAATCGAAATATAATCATCACCGTAGGACTGGCGGAGGGTATCGGCGCGATCCAGGAGCGTATCCAAACTCCGACCTAAAAACACCGAACTACTAGGGGTGGTAAGTTTGGGTTGGCGGTTAATGAAGTCTGTGGTGCGATCTCGCAGCCGTTGCACATCAGCCCCCGCTTTGGTGAAAATTTGACTGGCTAAGCCATCACTTTCTAAGAGGGCTTGGAGCAGATGCTCACTTTCGATCTGTTGTTGTTGAGCTTCTTTGACGAGATCAGGCGTCCGCACAATCGCCGCCCAAGCCTTCTCAGTAAATTGGTTGGGATTAGTGGGTTGCATAGGCGGTACCTCCTTAAGCATGGGGTGTTGATTCACGGTTGCTGTTCTAAGACTATTGTCATTTTACGAAGGGACTTGCCAAACATTGGATCGGTCTTCCCCCCTGAGTACATAGGTATTGCCGTCTCTCTGATTCTCTAAACGGAATGTTGTCAAGGAGTTATTCTATATACTATGATGCTAGATTGTGTCGATGCTGCGAGTTTAGACGAACAATGCCCAAACTTAAAACCCGAAGATCGGCTGCCAAACGCTTTAAGCGAAGCGGTAGCGGCAAATTTATGCGTCGCAAGGCATACAAGAATCATCTTTTAGAGCATAAAGGCACAGACCGCAAACGTCGCCTTTCTCAAAAATATGTGGTCAGTGAGCAAGATGCAGAAAATGTACGCGTCATGCTGCCCTACGCTTAAGTTGGCAGGCGCTGATCCTTGAAGTCAATCAAGCGGAGACTTAAACAATCCGCCTATATCAAACACGCTCTCAATCATTATTCATTAAGGACTAGTAAACATGACTCGGGTCAAACGCGGCAACGTTGCTCGTAAGCGTCGCAAGAAGATACTAAAGCTGGCTAAAGGCTTCCGTGGCTCTCATTCTCGCTTGTTTAGGATTGCCAATCAGCAGGTCATGAAGGCGTTGCGCAATGCCTATCGCGATCGCCGTAAGCGCAAACGAGACTTTCGTCGTCTATGGATTGCCCGGATTAATGCCGCCACTCGCCAGCATGGCCTCAGCTATAGCCAGTTTATGGGTCAGCTCAAGCGGGCAAACATTAACCTCAATCGCAAAATGCTAGCTCAATTAGCCGCCACGGATCCAGATAGCTTTGGTAAAATTGTATCCCTAGCTGGCAAGGCTTAAATCCCTCTGCACTAACCTCTTAGGTATGACGAGTAACCAACCTGCTGATGGCCAATCTCCAACCTTAGATCCAGATCAAACCTCTGAGTCTCAAGCCCCTCTGCCACCACAGCGCCCACGGTTGCAAAAACTGCAACAAATTATGGCCAAACTCTTGAATTTACGGGGTTGGCCTTGGTTTGCGGCGATTATCATGTCTTGGTTGGCAGGGATAACGGCCTTGCAATGGTTATCCGGTCTGCCCCCTTCTGCTAATTGTAAACAACTGGTCACCACCCTCTCAGAAACTGAACGTCTTGAGTGTGCAGATCGCCTGGTTCGCAAAGGCAATCCCAAAGATATCCAGGCCGCCTTAGCAATGGCAGCCAAATGGGACAAAGGGCATCCCCTCTATCCACGAGTCGCCATTCTATCGAATGAGTGGTCTAGAGCAGTTCTGAACCTAGCTCGCAGAGAATTGGATAAGGGTAACCTCAAAGAAGCGATTGGTCTAGCAAGGCAAGTCCCAGAAGCCAGCAGTATGCAAAAGGAGTCCCAACGCCTAATCCAGCAATGGGAAGAAAACTGGGAAGCGGGTAAAGAGTCCTTGGAAAATGCCCGGACAGCCATTAAAAAGCAGGACTGGGCTCAAGCCACTCTACAAGTCCGCGCTCTTGTCCAACTCGATGATAGCTATTGGCAAGATCAAGCCGACAAAATTTTAGGAGATATGGCCACTGAGAAAACTGCCTTTCAAGATCTCTATAAAGCTCAAGATATTGCCGATTATGGTGGCGCAGACAACTTAGCAAAAGCCATTCAACTTGCCAGCAAAATTGACCCGCAGCGCCTAGCTAAAGAGGAAGTTCAAGAGAATATTGAGAAATGGAGTCAGATCCTATTAGACCTCTCTGAAGACTACCAACTCAATGGACAGTTTGATCAAGCCATTGCCTCTGCTCAGAAAATTCCTCCTAATACAAAGGCTGCTCAAGAAGCAAATACTGTAGTGCAGTTGAGTCAAGCTGAAACCGTTGCCAAAGAAGGAGACTTCTATGGATATCTCCATGCCTGGGCTTTAGCAGAACAAGTTGATTCTGAAAGTGCCCTATTGGAGAAAAACCATGAGCGGGTCGAAGGCTGGGAAGAACAAATTCAAAATACTGGCCAACTTCATTTAGCCAAGTTCTTTGCCAATATTGATACGGTTTACACTTATCAAATGGCCATTGACCATGCAGCTTTGATTGACACTGAGCATCCTGGTCGGGTTGATGCTCAAACCTTGATTGCGCAGTGGGATCAGCAAATTGATACGTTCCAAGATCGCCAAATCCTTGCCCGAGCGCGACAGTTTGCTAACCAAAATACAACGACAGGATATCAAGCCGCTATTGTCGAAGCCAGCAAGGTTGAAATGGGCAATCCGCTACGTATTAATGCCCAAACTTTAGTTGCAGAATGGAATGGAGCAATTGAACAGGTCGAAGATCAACCCATTCTTGATCAGGCACGGTTACTGGCCAAAGCTGGTAAATTGAATGAGGCGATTGAGATAGCTGAGGGTATTGAGTCTGACCGTTCCCTGTATCGTCAAGCCCAGGATGACATTTATAAATGGGTTGCTGAAATTCAGGCCGTTGAAGACAAACCGATTCTCAATGCAGCAAATGCTCTTGCTCAGGAAGGTCGGCTGTCGGAGGCGATCGCCACTGCTTCTCGGATTAGCTATGGCAGAGCCCTTTATAATGAAGCCCAAGATCGCATCGCTAGTTGGTCTACAGAGCGCGATGCCATCTATGCTGCTCGTCGCCCAGCAGAGCAACCTCAGGTTGCCACCTCCGAGGAACCAAGCTATTTACCAGACTCCTCGGAGGTGGCAGCACCTCCACCAGACCCTGTCCCCCAAGAGGCTCCACCACGACCCTCAACGGATACCTTTGCCCCTGATCCAGACGGAGAAGTCTCTAGACCTACGGTGATTGATCCAACGTCGGAATAACTCCCCTGATTTTGACCAAAAACATCTCGAATAAAAGCAAGTTGTCCAAGACTATAACCGTGACTAAACAAACAGAGCCACAACTGCATGGTACGATTGTCACTGGATTTTACTGTTGACGTTGCTTGCCACTATTTAGATTAATGGGTGATCGAACATCACTCACGCAGCTCTCTTGGGGTTTTGATGGGCGCGTGTAGTAGTCATTCTTTGCTTCAATGCTGGCTAGCAGATGAATAAGGGTCAGGCTCCCATTAAACCATGCGTTTTTCTAAGATTCTAATTGCCAACCGTGGAGAGATTGCCCTTCGCATTCTCCGTACCTGTGGAGAGATGGGTATTGCGACTGTTGCAGTTCATTCTACGGTTGATCAAAAATCTTTAAATGTGCAGTTGGCGGATGAGGCTGTCTGTATTGGCGAACCTGCTAGTAGCAAAAGTTATCTGAATATTCCCAATATTATTTCGGCTGCTTTGACCCGAAATGCCACTGCGATCCATCCAGGTTATGGCTTTTTGGCAGAAAATGCCCGTTTTGCTGAGATTTGTGCCGATCATAAAATCCACTTTATCGGGCCTTCTCCCGATGCCATGCGGGCAATGGGGGATAAATCTACAGCCAGGGAAACGATGCAACGAGCCGGGGTGCCAACGGTGCCGGGGAGTGAGGGCTTGGTGATGGATGAAGGGATGGCCAAAAAAATTGCCGAGCAGATCGGGTATCCCGTTATGGTAAAAGCAACAGCAGGTGGGGGTGGTCGAGGCATGCGCTTGGTGCGCGAACCTGAGGAATTAGGAAAAATGTATCTGGCCGCTCAAGGTGAGGCTGAGGCGGCCTTTGGCAATCCTGGGGTTTATATTGAGAAATTTATTGAAAATCCCAGGCATATTGAGTTTCAGATTTTTGCGGATTCCTACGGCAACGTCATCCATTTAGGGGAGCGAGATTGTTCCATTCAACGGCGTCATCAAAAGCTGTTAGAAGAGTCACCGAGTCCTGCTCTTAGTCCTGAGCTACGCGAAAAAATGGGTAATGCAGCGGTTCGCGCTGCCCAGTCGATCGAGTATGTGGGGGCTGGTACCGTCGAATTTTTGCTGTCGTCATCCGGTAAATTTTATTTTATGGAAATGAATACCCGGATTCAGGTTGAGCATCCGGTGACGGAAATGACCACGGGCTTGGATTTAATTGCTGAGCAGATTCGAGTTGCTCAGGGCGAAAAACTCAGCCTGACGCAAGATCAAGTTCATCTAGTGGGGCATGCGATTGAATGTCGGATTAATGCGGAAGACCCAGACCATAATTTCCGACCACATCCAGGGCGAATTAGTGGGTATTTGCCCCCTGGGGGAACAGGTGTTCGGGTCGATTCCCATATCTATACGGATTATGACATTCCTCCCTACTATGATTCCTTGATCGGGAAGCTGATTGTCTGGGGACGAGATCGACCGACAGCGATCGCACGCATGAAGCGGGCTTTGCAAGAATGTGCCATCACGGGTGTGCCTACCACCATTGGCTTCCATCAAAAGATCTTAGAGACGCCAGAATTTAATCAAGGAGAAGTCTATACCAACTTTATTCAAGAAGTGATGAAGATGTAATCAGCTAATTTGAACATGTGGTTTAAATCACACCATTGCTGAGCATAATCCTTCTGTCCTAGATATCTATTCTCCCTAGGGATAGGGCACACTTCTTATTTTGGAAATACACGCCGAATGACCTGTGATATAAAGTGTTCTCATCGTCAACAACAGGACAGATCCTCGACCTATCTATTGTGAAATCCCTATAAGACCGTATTGGTGAGGTCAACATGGGCTTCTTAGATCTCAAGACGAACGTAATCTGAAATTCATAAGCTCCCTAGTAGCAATGATTTCAGCCTGGAAAAATCAAAATGAGAATTGCTGGAGATAGGGAAAGGTTCTGATATTCAAAACAGCAACATGTTCAACAATCCTTGTTGTCCCAATAAAATCTCGCGCAGTAGGCTAGTAATGCCGACCCAAATAATCGGGGTCATATCCACACCACCCATGGGCGGAATCACCTTGCGAGTGGGGATCAAGAAAGGTTCTGTGGGCCAGGTTGCTAACGCAAAAGGCCACCGATTGAGATCCACTTGCGGATACCAAGTCAAAATGATCCGAAAGATGAATAAAAATATAAACAGCCCTAAGACAAAGCTAAGTCCCCAGGTCAATGCCATTTCCAAATTCATGGTTCTACCCTCAGCCACCTCGTCTTCAAGTTTAACGTGAAGGATCACCCACCTTCGACAAGTTGTCATCCCAGAAGACTTCTCAATCTCCTAACAAACCTTTAAGATGAAAGATGCTGTCGTGATAGCAAAAAAAATATGACTTCCATGTTAATGACCATTACCCCTTCTTTGGCGGGTTTCTTTTATAGTATTCTTTACGGTGCCATCGTTTTGGGCCTGCTCGGAGCTGGATTCATCTTTCTCAGCCAAAAAGATAAAATCGTCCGACGCTAAAATTACAGGGGGATTAGCGGCTATTTGTCTGGCCTTTAATCCCTACAGTTGCAGTGATGATTGATTAAAGTTGTCCAAGCAACTGATGTTTTTAGCCTTGATCGGGCAAACTTCCTTGATTTGAGATTATTTGGCCACGGCTGGCAGTCCTGTTCAGCCGTTTTCCGTTTCTATGATTAATGTGTACCCTCTAAAGGGTGAATCCTTTGGGGCAGATGGCAGAGTGCGCGATCGCCACTGAATACCAACACTCCAACATTGAGCCACAGACTCTCCCTTATCTTCTTCACCTTTCCTATCCTCTAGCCTGATTATCGAGAAACCGTGCGAGAAGATAAAGATAAAAACTAAGGATAGACCGAGGAAGCCCAGAGCAATCCTGATTCAAACAAAGCCCATTTTGCCCCAGAAGTCGTTAGCATAGAAGGTGCTAGATTAGCTAGTTGTATCGGTTCAATTCTCTGAGCCTGTTGCAACTTACCTAGGGTATCCATCCAGTTGCATCCTTTGAATGAATTTGCTGCTGCTGGCTACATGTCGTCACCATGAGAGACATCCAAAGTGAATTTCGGTACTCCTGTTCCACTAATCGTTGGGGTCGTTTTAATAGTCGGTGCCATTGGTTTATTCTTCTTGGATAAAATCAAACCAGGTTGCCATCGTGATTCTGACACCGTTTATGCCTTCCTTTCCCTATTAGCAGGGGTGATCCTTTTGGCCCACTTGGGGATGGAATTTACCCTGTCGCTACAGCAAATGATTATGGTAGGGATGTTGGTGGCCTTGATGATTGAGAATATCCAAAGTCGTGTCCCTGGGAGTAGACCCAAGCAAGTAGGGGACAGGCGCTTTGACCGCGAGGATGATTATCGCCCCAGACGCCCTCAACGACGCGATAGTATGCGAGCTGAAGCTCAGTTAGAACTTGAGGATGAATTGATTGCGCCGACCCCTCGATCCCGACGGATTCGGGGTGAGGGGAAACGTCGCTCTAGTCGGGATGATTATGCTCAACAAGCCTATGATGAGGAGTACGATGATTCTTCCCATCCTTCAAGCGTTAGGCGTCGATCAACTGAATCCTACGATGCCTACGATCAGGATAACGCCTATGGGCAAGACCGCTATAGTAGCTATGATTCCAGTTATTCTCAAGGATCCCCTCCTTCTCCTGCCAGCTCAAAACCTGTAGAGGAACGAACCCGTCGCCGTCGCCCTCTCCAACTCAAAGGGGAAATAGAAGACAAGACCTATACCCCAGATGATTATTCCTCCGCAGTTAAGGCAATGAGGAATCGGCGGCGGCAGCAATCTGCCCCCTCTGAGACAGACTCAGATCCTGCAAATTCTACTGGGGGTTCTTACAGTGAGAATGGCAATAGTGATTACGTGGATTACAAACCCTTAGACTTACCTCGGTATCCCGATCCAAAGTCTGGTCCAGATAGGGGTGGCAGTTATTAGGTTAGGGACGTTTCCATCAGTGGGTTGACCGTTTTTCAGCACAGAAGATGATAGCGCTAGACCTAGGATTTTAAAGCTTTGCTGCTAGAGATTTTAAGTATTCTGTATTCACGCGAGATTCTCGTGTTAGAGCAACTTTGCCTGTGCGGGCAATTTCTTGGATGCCAAATTTATTGAGCATCTGGACAATAGCCACCATCTTGCCTGGATCCCCCGCCACTTCGATGGTGACTGAGTCTTCAGACACATCGACAACCTTGGCTCGGAAAATTTGCACAATTTCAATAATCTCAGATCGGAGTGCGGCGGCGGCATTGACCTTGATCAACATTAACTCTCGTTCCACACAAGGGGTTTCGGTAATATCTTGAACCTTGAGGACGTTGATCAGCTTATAAAGCTGCTTGGTAAGTTGTTCAATGCTACGGTCGTCTCCAGGGACAACCATCGTAATTCTAGAGATGCCCAGTTGCTCTGCGGGGCCAACAGCCAGACTTTCAATATTGAACCCCGGCGAGCAAATAAGCCAGCAATTCGGGTTAAAACCCCAGCTTCGTCTTCGACTAAAACAGATAATGTGTGTTTCATAATGGCTCAACGGATGATGCCCCAAGTAGAGTTGGAACCTGGCATGATTATGCGATGAAATCTAGGCTGAGTGCAACTGCACTGCAGCTAAAGGTTGTTCTGAGCTAGGGAGGACTTGATCTAACCAATCTGCCATAATTCGGTTAACCCGATCAGGACATTCGTCATGGGGACAATGACCCGCATTGTCGAGTTCAATCAGTTGCAAATTGGGATTGCAGCGGGCAAAGAGCGGGCCTAATTTAGGGGGAACCATGATATCCTGTAAGCCCCAAATCAAGAGCATCGGCAGGGTTAATTGGGGCAACATGTCCTTGGCGGTATATTGTGCGTGTCCTTTGGTTTTGGAGTTGACCATGGCTCGCAGTGCTGCTGCAGCACCAAGATCATAGGCAGGGCTGGACAGAATTTCGACTAAATCATCACAAACAGCGGTGGGATCGACATAGGCTTTTTTTGCCCAAGAGCGGATCACCCGGGGTTGTCGAATGCATCGAAAGAGTAGGTTGAAAAGGGGGGGAGAGGTGAGGAGTACTTTGGAGAGTATTAATAAGGGCTTTAAGGCCAGTTTGAGGGGTGCGATCGCAGGTTTGACCCAGGGGGGATTCTCCAACACCGAAGAATCCGGCAGATTGAACATAATCAGACCCGCAACCATTTCTGGGTAAAGGGCGGCTGTGGTCAGGCTCACCAGGGATCCGAGGGAATTACCGACGAGGATCACCGGAGTGCCAATAAAAGTCTGCCAAAAGTCGTGAACTTGCTCGACCCAAAGCGTATTCAAGTAATCTGTAGCGACTTTTTCTGATGCGCCAAATCCTAGGAGATCTAAAGCATAAACCGTCCGCTGCTGGGCAAAAACAGGCAGATTATACCGCCAGTGACCGATGGCCGCCCCAAAGCCATGCACAAACAGCATGGGATGAGTTGCAGGTGTAGAGGTTGGAGGTCTGAGATAGGTGTAACGGGTTTGCCAACCTCTCCAAATCCAATCGCGCTGATGACCAATTTTCTGGTGCCAAGAAGAGGAAGATGTCACGTTAGTTGCTGGATAAACAAGTTGATATGTCTTAATTTTAGCGAATAGGCGTTTGGTTAATGGCTGGCTGATCTGGGATTGGCTGATCCACTAACTGAAAATTGACCTTCCCCTGCTTATCGGTAACCTTAACCTCCACCGTACCCGTAATATCATTGGCCTCTTGCACTTGACACTCAAACTGATCACCGGGCTGGACAATCTTGAACTTACCCTTACAGTTGGCTTGAACCTTGGTTAATCGCTGAGTCTTGAATTTCTCTTCGATGTTTTCCTCTATTACGGCTAAATTGATCAACCCTTCTGGCACAAACCAAGCAATATCATCGGCTTGATCATTTTTTAATGTTACCTGGGCGAGCAATTGATGGCTATCCTGGGCATAGATCCGACAAGCAAATTGCTCTCCTGCCTTGCTTTCAATATTGGGAGGGCATTCCACTGAATGCACGGCAATTTGGGTTTTGTTAGCGAATTCTTGTTGTAATATGCGCCCAACTTGATTTGCATCAGCAATGGGAGCACAGGCGAGTAACAACACAGAACCCATTACTCCCCCGTATCTTTGCAAGAATGACCAGAGACTGTTTTTATCCACGGCAGATCGTCGTTTCAGGTTTTGGGGGTAAATTGGAGAGCCGCCGAGTTCATACAGTAGCGCAACCCCGTTGGCTGAGGACCATCCTTAAAGACATGGCCTAAATGAGCATCACAGACTGCACATAGGACTTCTGTGCGAACCATGAATAGGCTGCGATCGCTTTTTTCTTGCACATGATCGGCATTGGCAGGTGTCCAAAAACTCGGCCAGCCTGTGCCAGAGTCAAACTTGGTTTCCGAATCAAACAATTCCGTGCCACAGCAGACACATTGATAGGTTCCAGGAGCTTTGAGATCGTGATATTCCCCTGTGAATGCCCTTTCTGTGCCATGTTCACGCGTGACATGAAACTGCTCTGGCGTCAGTTGAGCTGCCCATTCTTGTTTTGTTTTCTGTACTTTTTCCATGGTCAAATTCAGGGGGTAAAGGTGATTATGGGTAGATCATAGGGGAGAAGGTGCCGGGAAAAGGCGATGGCCGTTCTGGGGGGCTTTATTTTCTCCTCTAAAATCCTAGCGTTACTCTCTGTATCTTGGGAGCAAAATTGCTCTCAATGTCTGTAGACAGAATCAAGATCTGAATCCTAGCGTCTGGTCAAGATTAAGGAATGTTGGGGGTTAACCCTTTGATCAGATGATCCAGATATCTCAAAATAATAAGAACCAGACTGACACTAAGGGCTAACCCTAACCAATAGAAGTCAATCCAAGGGCGTTGTTGATCCAGAGCTAGACCCCCCAGGGCTGGACCGATAAAATAACCGATAGCCCAGCATAAAGAATTGATGGAAAGATAAACGCCTCGAACCGTGGGTGGGGCAAGATCAGCAACCAGAGACGAAGCAATGGGTAGGTAGGCAACGGTTGCGATCGCCAATATCCCTAACCCCACAATCGCCCACTCTAACGCCCCTTGATGGACGATACCCGTCATGCTAATGGCTAGAAAGCCAAGACCCCATAAACAGGCGGATATCATTAACCCCTGCGGATAACTCCAACGCTGGAGATAGTGGGCAATGGGTAATTGACTGGCTACACTTAGCCCCAAATGCCAGGTAAACAGTCCCGTAATCACCATTTCTGATAATCCTGCGCCCTGTTGAGCAAAATTTTTGAAATACAGGGGCATTGTGCTGTGGATTTGAGCCAGATAGGTGGTGATCCAGACATTGGCAACGATATAGGTGAGTAACCGTCGATCTTGGCACGCCAGCCGCCAGCCTTGTAAACCATGACGGCCTTGGGTCTGCGGATGAGTGGTTTCGGTGAGGGTAAAATAGATAATCCCCCCAAAGATCACAAAAGAAATCGCATCAATCCAGAAGAGGGTACGATAAGCCTGTGTCAGGGCAATCCAGCCTCCCCCTAAGATCACGCCTAACCCTAAACCCGCATTATCGGCAAAACGGGTAATGGTAAAGGCTTGTCGTCGTTGAGCGCCTTCACTTAAATCTGCGACTATTGCTTCGGTGGAGGGCCAATACAAACCCACGCCTAACCCCATGACAACATTGCCTAAGACGAGAACTGTAAACGAATGGGAGATCGCAATCAATACAGCGGCGATCGCACAAATAGACACTGCCAACAACAACGTCCGCCGGCGTCCCCACCAGTGGGAATCCGTCATGGATCCCCCTAACACACGGCCAATCACCCCTGATAGAGAAGCACTACTCAAAGCAAAACCCACGGAGGTTGCCGTTAACCCCACTTGGTTCACAAAGAAAATTTGCAGAAAATACAGCGTGAATCCGGTTCCCATTTGCGAGAGTAACCGACCCCCTGCCAAAATCCACACTTGTCTGTCAAGGAGCGGAATCCAGCCTGTCCATCGCTGCGCCAGGAAAAATTTCATGATGTTAAGCTTTCTCAGAATAATAGACTGAAGTAAAGGCACACTAATGTAAAGGCACGTTATAGAAATAATTGTGACGAAATTTCTGTTAATTACTGATCTGGATAATACGCTGGTCGGCGATCGCCAAGCACTGGAACGCCTCAACCAGCAACTCATGCACGTTCGCCAACAGCAAGGTCTCTTACTCGTCTATTCCACTGGGCGATCTTTAGACTCTTACAAGCAATTGCGAACCAAAGAACCCATTCTAGTCCCCGATGCCTTGATTACTGCTGTGGGAACTGAAATCTATTATGGCGGCAGCACTTCCCCTGACCCAGCTTGGTCGGAAAAATTAAATCACGGCTGGCAACGGGAAGATGTTCTCTCCATTACAGCCCATTTTCAAGATTTAGTGCTCCAACCCGATGCTGAACAGCGTCCCTATAAAGTCAGCTTTTTTTTATCGCCAGTCTTAGCGGAGGATCTCTTACCCCGCCTAGAGGTTGCTCTCCATATTCGCGGTCTAGACGTCAAATTGGTGTATAGCGGTGGCCAAGACTTAGACATCCTGCCGCTACAGGGTGACAAAGGACAGGCCATGCAATTTGTACGACATCGATTTGATATCTCTGCTGATTACACTGTTGCCTGCGGGGATTCAGGGAATGATCAAGCGCTCTTTAGTGTTGGTCAAGAACGGGGGATTATCGTTGGTAATGCTCATCCCGAGCTATTGCAGTGGCATCAGGACAATCCAGTTCAGCATCACTATCTGGCTCGCGCTCACTATGCGGGGGGCATTTTGGAAGGACTCCGTTATTTCAATTTTTTGCCATGATTGGTTTTCTGCAAGGGAGGGTTGTCCATCTCCAACAAACCAGTCCCCATCGCACCTTACTGACCCTGGAGGTCAATCAGGTGGGGTATGATGTGCAAGTCCCAGGTCGCATCCGCCAACACTTGCCTGCTGCCCCTGAGTCAATGCAACTGTTTACCCATTTGCAGGTGCGAGACGATCAGCTCATGCTATTTGGATTTGCGTCTATGGCTGAGCGAGATTTATTTCGCCAGTTGATCGCCGTTACGGGCATTGGACCCCAGTTGGCTCTAACCTTAATTGATACCTTGGGATTGCCAGATCTTGTCCAGGCCATTGTCAATAGCAATACCAAACTACTGGCCAAAACCCCAGGCGTGGGGACAAAAACGGCAGAAAGGATTGCCTTAGAATTGCGCTCCAAATTAGCAGAATGGCGTGTTCAATCTGGCCTGAAACCCTTAGCCAATGCAGGCTCAATTGACAGCACTCAAGAAGATGTGGAAATAACCCTCTTGGCCTTGGGTTATACCACACAAGAGGTGCTTCAAGCCCTCCAAACCGTAGGTCAGAATACGGCCTTAGCCAAGAATTCAGATACAGAAGCCTGGATCCGAGCAGCGATCGCCTGGTTAAGCCAATAATCTCTGATCTAATCCTATCGAGAACACCAATCCAGTTGCCCTAAATTGCCAGAATGCTAACTGTAGAGTGGCACAGGGAAACAATAGCTGTGATGGATATCATCCTAACTCTTCCAGCGGATCACCCTATGGTTCGCTAGGAGTTGTCATGGTGGGGGAATGCCTGATCATTATTCACCCTCCTCAATGCCATCTATGGAATCCCTCCAACTTAAACCGAAGGTCTTAGTCATTGTATTTTTGAGTGTTGCCATTATTGCGGATCTTGTACCCGCTCCTAATCTGGGTCCGGGTTTGTTTGTTTCGACCTATCACTGGGTGTCATCAAAACTCCAGTCTCTAGACAAGCCCCCTTCTTCTGCTCCAGAGATGCACGCCAACCAAATGTTGCAAAACCACAGTGAATCGCACGGATCACTATGACGAGCTATTGTATACTTTGGGCGGTCAAAACTTGAGCTTTGTGAAAGTGGGATAATCTTCTAGAGATTCTCATACTGACACCAAGATCAACCGATGATTACAATCGAATTTTCAGAAGAAGAGAAGCAAGCCCTTCACCATGAGAGATTTCATCATCCTCACCCTAGAGTCCAAGTCAAGGTTGAGATTTTCCCAACTATCTCCTGCGCCTAACGTGGTTTGGCAGATAAACTGTTGGATGCCTGCTTTTTCCATTGCCTGGATAATCTGTCGCGTTCCCTCTGAGCGGATGGTGCCCTGTCGTTTCCTACCGGAACCTAATACACATACTACTATCACAATCTTGCGGTCAGTTGTCCGGCTGCTCACTGCAAAAACGGGTACAATCGAAGTCAGACGCAATCAGGTTGGATGATGAAAACAACCACCAAGGTTGCCGTAGAATGTAGTCACTTGCCTGTTTTGTCTAGTCGGAATCAGGCTTGGGGTAATATTCTGGTCGAACAATTTCAACATTTACCCGGAGAGGGTCGCACTTATTACCAGGATGAGCATTCGATTTGTCTATCCCTAGCTCCGCGTCCAGTCAGCATGGTGCAAAGGCAAGGTGATCAAACCCGTACAGGAGCTTACCGAAAAGGTGACTGTTGCCTTACCCCCGCTGGGATGCCGTTTTTTGCCCGATGGGAGAATGACGATCGCTTCTTGCAGATGCGAATTGCGTCTCGGTTTATCCAAAGCGTTGCTACAGAAGCACTAGAGATGAATTCTGATTCCATGGAATTGGTGCCAGAATTTCGGATTCGTGATCCCCAAGTGGAAGCAATTGGGATGATGCTGCTGACTGAACTTCAACAAGAGAATTTAGGCGGCAGACTTTACATTGAATCCTTGGTGAATGTCCTAGCCGTGCATTTACTCAGACAATATGCTGCGACCAAACCGAAGGTTCCAGTGTATGGGGGTGGCTTGCCCCAGGCTCAGTTGCGACAAGTATTGGCATACATCCATGACTCTCTCGATCAAGAGATCAAGCTTGCGGATTTAGCAGCTTTGTTGGGGATGAGTCAATTTCATTTCATCCGTCTATTTAAGCAAACTATTGGGATGACCCCGTATCAGTATTTGCTCCAGCAGCGTATTGAACGAGCAAAGCAGTTGTTGCAGCACAGCGATCGCGGCATTATCGATATTGCTTTTCTGTGTGGGTTCAATAGCCATAGTCATTTGAGTCAACAGTTCCGACAACTGACGGGGATGACACCCAAAGCCTACAGAGGGCAGTGCTGAGGGAAGGGAGAACTGCCCGATTCCACGTTGAATAACATCCCAGCAATACAAATATTTCAGACTCTGTCACCAATTAACCGGGTAGTGTTAACTATCAAACAAAACCGTAGCCATATAGCGGTCAGCCCATGCTTCTCCGAAGGCTTTGATCAAAAGTCGCCGGGTTTTATCATTGCGCTGTTGCTGTTGACAGTAGTGCTGGTGACCAGCCACTACGGCAGCAACTTGAGACTCAGGAAGGGGTTGAGCGATCAGGGCTTGCTGACAGTGCCAGTGCAAATAGGTGGCGGCGCGATCCAGAAAATTCGCTTCCTCTTGGTCAGTTTGAGGTCGTACAAATAGGCAAAATTCCGAAAAGATCTCCCCCCAGTCGGGTAATTGTCGAGGTTGGGCAAATTCTAGAGCAGGAAGTTGACTCAGGTACTCATGATACGCTACCGATAACTGGCGATCTGGATTGATGGGGGACAGATCTGCGATCGCAGCACTAATTTGCCCTCGACCACCGACTAAATCGGTGCCAAACACAGGAAGGGCATAGTTAGGTTCGGGAAACATGACACAGTGCAAGATATCTAGCCCCACTCCCACTTGAGCCAATTGCAGGTGCAGCTTGCGAAAAGGCGGAGCCTGGTAGCAGATATTTTCAATGAGCAAAGACTCACCTTCTAGGTCTCCTTGCACCTGCTCAAAGTCGGGTGGCAGGGCATAATCGGACAAAGCCAGATACTGGATCCAAATAGCCTCAATCTGATCGGCCCAAGCCTGAATAAGCGGATGCTGCTGTTGACGTAAAGACATAGATACAAAAATCGTTACCAGTTGATAGTAGAGTAAAAAAAAACAGGCTAAATACCAGAGTTTGCTATGCCACTCAAGCCTTCCGAAATCTTACACGCTTTAGATCACAAGCAAGCCGAGTTTCAAGATTTCCACCAAGCGACATTGCAGGTATTAGAGCAATATCGGCAAGCCTTAGTCCAAGTATCCCAAAAATCAACCCCTGAGATGATCGCCGCTTTAGCCGATCATTCCCATACTGGAGGTCGACCCCTAGAACCGTTAGGCAATAGTCTTAATTGGGTGATCCGCTCCAACTTAAAGTGGACCAGTCGAGAACAAAGCCTAGATTGGGTACGAGAGCGGTTAATGGGAATTACCACCTTTGCCGTTGATGGATCCCAGATTTACCCCAGTAAAGATATTTCGATTCCCATTGGCTTAGTGCAAGTGGGTTGGTTTGAGAATCCCCATTTACCCCTAGGCAGTTATGACAAAGATGTGCGTTTGGAGGTGTTGTCCCCAGAGGATTTGAAGCCTCAAGATCGCGGCACCCCGATGGATCGGCTGGTCAATATGCACCGCTTTCGCATGGAAGTCCAACGCATGATTGAATTCATGGAAGGCCATGCCCATCGAACCGATTGTTTAGTGTTCTTAGATGGATCCCTCGTCGCCACCTTTGCTGAGAAATTTGATGTCGATTGTCGGCAATTCTATGTCCAACAATTACTGAATTTGCTGCGCGCCAGTGAACGCTTGCGAGTACCCTTAGTCGCTTATATTGATACGTCACGGGCACGGGATTTAATACAGCTTTTGCAGCGTCTCAACCAACTTCCAGCAGCGCCTTCCCTCACGGATGCAGCCTTATTAGGAGGGAATATGGAATGGGGCGATCGCACCCCCCTATTTCGCTGCGATCGCCAAGGGGAAAACAGCCACCAAGCTATCCTCCAAGATTATGAAGATCAAGCCGAATCCATTGCCTTCACCTACTTAAAAACCCACGAGGGTCCCCCCGTCCGTATTGAATTACCCGTCTGGGTCTATGAAGCGGGTTTACACCCCACAGTTTTAGATTTTGTCCGGGGCGAGGTGATTATTGGCGGCGGCTATCCCTACGTGATTGAAACCGCTGATCGCATAGCAGTACTGCAAGCCGAGGATCGTCAGATTTTTTTCCGACTCCTGCAAGAATGGGCCGAGAAAGAAGACATCAATCTGCGGTTTTCTCGCAAAATGATCAGCAAAGTCCTCCGGCGCGGCAACTAGCCTAAATGATACCCAAGATATTCGCAAAAGCTTATGAAGAGTGCAGTTTAGGGTCAGCCGACGCAGACTGTTGTGCGCGGATAGCGGCGGCAACATCTTGACCCACTTCCAAAATTTCTTGAGCGACTAAGGGATGCTCCTTTCCCAAGAAGATCTGAAGCCCAACCACCAGAGGTTCTAGATCCACTGCTATAGTTGACTGGCTTAAGTACTGGAGAATTTCTTCAGCGTGTCCTGCTGCTGACAAAATTATCAGACACAGAGTTGCCAACTCAATATAGCGTTTCCCGACCTAATGAGGTACAAATAGAATACTGATTACTATATTTAGTTTACAGAAATGAAACCCTACTCGGTTGACTTAAGGCAAAAGATAATTGATACCTATCTCGCAGGCGGTATTTCTCAACGTCAATTAGCCAAACGATTCCGAGTGGCATTGAGTTTTATTGAGAAATTGCTTAAACAATATCGAGA
>JAAUOM010000072.1 GCA_012034865.1 Acaryochloris sp. CRU_2_0
ATCCGTCAGATCGGTGGCGTATGTTCGATTAGACATAGTCCCAGTCCCACGCAACTTATAATGTCACGCTAAAGCTGCAGGGACAAGGATCGAGTGCATTTTTATCTTTACTTTATAAACAGCCTCTAAAGCGCAAGCAACCCAGGATCGCTTGAAGGCGAAACAACTGTTACAAGGTCAGGTCAAGGATCTTGAACAGGGCTTAGACCGAATTGAACAACTCCTTCAACAAAAACAGCAACCGTTTCAGCCTCCTCCATGAGCAGCTTGGCTATGATAAGGATAGTTGATCCAACTCAAACCTCATCAGGGTTGATCCCTAGCTCATATAACTTCCTAGCCAATCGTTCTGCTCGCTGTTGTTCAAACTCCTTGCCTTCTGCTCCGGTGGGAATGACTTGCCCCTGGGAATCATCGTAGCCACAGCCTCGTCACCTCTTCCTCAAATGACCCTTCCCAGAGGGTTAGCCCTAAACCCACTGTATTCTAACCAAATTGACTCACCTACTATTGCAATCCCCTTCGCAGGTGTCAGTTCGGTGTCTTCTGAATAGTCTTCCGCATCGAAATCTGTGTTGAGAAGTTGTTGAGTCATGAGCTACAACTAGAACTCGATAGTTCATTATCTCTAAAATTTGGCAACACGTCTTGCCTTTTTACTTCCGCCTAGTGGTACTAGCAATGCTCATTTTGGCTGCACCTCCCTGCTGATACCTTTATTGGGAGAACAAACCTTGGCTGAGGCGTTGAATAGCAGTACGAGCCACATCTCGATAGCCAATTTGCCCTGAGAAAATTTGGCCTATCCGTCGAGTGGCAGCAGGCTGATGCACCCCCACCCGATAGCCTACCTTGGGTAGCCGATAAAAAAGCTTCGCTAGGCGTAGTGCCCATTGCATCTCTGCCCCCCATTCCTCTGCCATGACCTGAGAATAATGACCTAGAGCATTAATATCCCCTGACAACGCCGCATCAATCGCTTCAGAGGCTTTTAATCCACTGAACATGGCAGGACGAATGCCCTCCGCCGTCAAGGGATCGACCACACAAGCTGCCTCACCCACTAGCAGGGCATTTTGAGT
Organism: Acaryochloris sp. CRU_2_0; assembly: GCA_012034865.1. Lineage (GTDB taxonomy): Bacteria > Cyanobacteriota > Cyanobacteriia > Thermosynechococcales > Thermosynechococcaceae > Acaryochloris. The sequence continues at coordinate 1,083 of JAAUOM010000072.1, forward strand.
ATGGAGGATCTGGTTCCCCTCCCAGGCACAGATGGGGTGGCCATGCTGATGAAGAGCATCAAAGTCTACCCCAAATAGGTGTGAATATTCCCTAGCAATGGCGCGCAGATTTTGATTGCCAGCCCCTTGAAACGTACCAATCCCAATGGAATAGCCATCGGCTTTCGGGAAATTCCAGAGATAACCATTCTTTACCAGACCTAGTTCTAGATGAAGGGTGCCGGGTGTAGCAACCTCCATCAGCGCTTCTGCTTCTAGTGCCCCTGCAATCCGCCGTTTGCGGTCTTTGAATCCTAGCCATTTGGCCATCGAACCTTTTGCCCCATCTGCGGCAATCAGATAACGCCCCATCACTGAACCGTTGGCTGTATTCACTTGCCAGACATCGGCCTTAAATTCAATTCCAGTGACGGCGGTATTGTCTTGTAGCTGCGCCCCTTGTTTTTGAGCCTGTTGGATTAGAAAATGGTCAAATAGATCCCGGCGTACCATCCAAAGCGGCTCAGGAGTTTCCAGATCAGCTTCTACCACATCCCCCATGTTCCAGGTATAGCGCATGGTCTTGACTTTGAGGGAAATCGCGGGAGAAAAATCAAAATCAAACCATTCCGCCACAATTGGAGAAACACCACCCCCACAAGGCTTATAGCGGGGTAAGATCTCTTTTTCTAGAACCAGAACCGAGCGACCCTTTTTGGCGAGATGATAGGCTACCGTTCCCCCTGCTGGGCCAGCACCGACAATAATGCAATCAAACATAGCAGAGACTAGCTATACCGTGGTGATCTCTTTCTCTTTGTCGGCGAAAATATGGTCGATTTGAGCCGTATACTTATCTGTCAAGCCTTGAATTTGATCTTGTAAATCTTTAGCTTCGTCCTCAGAGATATCGCCACTTTTTCCTTGCTTACGGGCGGTATCAATAGCATCCCGGCGAATATTGCGAATGGCAACTTTGCCTTCTTCAGCAATTTTGCTGGCCATTTTCACAAACTCTTTGCGACGTTCCTCGGTGAGGGGGGGAATGTTCAGTCTAATGATGGTGCCATCATTGTTAGGAACCAGACCGACATCAGACAGAGAAATGGCTTTTTCAATACTACCTAAGCTGCTGCGGTCAAAGGGTTGAATCGTGATGGTCGTGGCATCGGGTGTGCTGATGGTGGCCAGGGATCGTAGGGGTGTGTCTGTGCCGTAGTACTCAATCGTAATCCGATCCAACAGAGAGGCATTGGCTCGCCCGGTGCGAATGGTATTGAGGGATCGTTGCATGGCCTCAATGGATTTTTGCATTAAGGCTTCAGTTTCAGCTAATTTCACAAGCACCTCCTACAATTGTGCCAATTGACTCTCCCATCAAGGCTCGGCGAATGTTGCCAGGGACGGAGAGGTCAAACACCAGGATGGGAATGTTATTGTCTTTGCAGAGCGCGATCGCCGTACTATCCATCACTCCCAAATCATGGGCGAGGACATGCCCGTAGGTCAAACTTTTATAGCGGCGAGCCTCAGGGTGGATTTTGGGATCGGCATCATAAACCCCATCGACTTTAGTGGCCTTCATAATGATATTTGCATCAATTTCAGCAGCTCTCAAAGCGGCTGTGGTATCCGTCGTAAAAAAAGGATTGCCGGATCCGGCTCCAAAGACCACCACTCGGCCTTTTTCCAAATGGCGCATGGCTCGGCGACGAATATAGGGTTCCGCCAACTCTTGCATAGAAATGGCACTTTGCACCCGCGTGGGAACTTCTATTTGCTCCAAAGCATCTTGCAGCGTCATCGCATTCATCACAGTAGCGATCATGCCAATATAATCGGCAGTGGCTCGATCCATGCCCGCTGCTGCCCCTTTCACCCCCCGGAAAATATTGCCGCCCCCCACTACGATAGCGATTTGAATTCCTTGGCGACTGACATCGGCAATTTCAGTGGCAATCCCCTGGACAATCGTAGGGTCGATCCCGTAGGGCAGATTTCCCATCAGAGCCTCGCCACTGAGCTTTAATAGAACCCGCTGATAGGTATTTCCCATGCAATGATGACTGCTTTAACTCAATTTGTCCCCCACTTAAGATAGCAGGATTAGGGTACGGCAAGTTGGTTAAAATGAATCTATGTCGATTCCCAGACGAGGGACACAGACAATGCCTATCTGTCTATTCTTAGGGATCTTGATAGGACAGCCCCCGTTTTGAATCGGGGCATAACCCGTGATCAATGTTTTGGCAACCGCTCAGCATGACAACCGTAATAATCCCTTGGTGGCGATCTTGGCTCTCTTTTTTTGCTAATCTGATCCGGCGATGCAGTTTGCTGATCGGTGTATCGGTTTTGATCGTTGCCTTGAGCGTTTTAGACGCTAGGCAGGGGGTAAGAGCTGATTCAGAACCGCCCCCACCCTTAACTACCGAAGTGCAGGAAAAAGTTGATGATTTGTTTCGGCAAGCCTTCAAAGCAACCAATCAAGGTGAATATGAAGCGGCGGAGGACTATTGGAGCCAAGCCTTGGAAATTTTGCCCCAAAACCCAGCGGTTTGGAGTAATCGCGGCAACGCTAAGGTAGGCCTAGGGGATTTTACTGCCGCTATGGCGGATTATGGCAAAGCCATTGAGCTAGCCCCGGATCAACCGGATCCTTATCTGAATCGAGGGACTGCTCATGAGGGCTTGCAGGAATGGGAGGCTGCGATCGCAGACTATAACCATGTTCTAGAGTTAGATCCCAATGATGCTGGGGCTTACAACAATCGCGGCAATGCCCAAGCAGGTTCTGGGAATTGGCAAGCTGCCGTAGCTGACTACTTAAAAGCCGCTGACCTATCCCCTCAATTTGCCTTTGCCCGTGGCAACTATGCGCTGGCGCTTTACCAAGTTGGTGAACGCGACGAAGCCATTCGCACCATGCGCAATTTAATTCGTAAATATCCGCAGTTTGCAGATATGCGCGCTGCCTTAACCGCAGCCCTATGGGTAAAAGGTCAAATTGGCGAAGCTGAAAGCAACTGGGTTGCAGCAATTGGTCTCGATCCACGCTATAAAGATCCCGTCTGGTTGACAGAGACTCGCCGCTGGCCTCCCCTCTTGATTGCAGATATGGAAAAATTTCTCAGCTTATCTGCTCAGTAAACTATTCTAGCAATCAGCAACCAAGCCATTTTTGAACTTTAGAGCCAATCCTTTTTAGGATTGCTGACCTTGCGCCATGCCATTAGAACCCTTACAGCAGGTTTTAACTGATCTCAAACATAGGCAATGGCAACAAGAGCAAGTGTTTGTGCAATTGTTAGATGCCTGGTCTCAGATTGTGGGTACCGTGGTGGCCGACCAAGCCCAACCCATTCAAATTACTTCTGGGAAAGTATTGCTGGTAGCAACCTCCAGTTCCACCTGGGCTCAGAATCTTGCCTTTGAACGCAAACACATCCTCAATAAGCTCAATGCTCTCGTCTCAGATCCGTTCACAGATATTCGGTTTTCCACAAGTCAATGGCCGAGTCCAGCTCGTCTGCCTCGCCGTCCCCTTGCTTCCCTAAGCTCAATCACGCCTGCATCCTTACAGCGTTCCTTAGGCACCCCTCCACCAGGCTCCAGATCTGATGATCCAACTATGGCCTTCGACCGCTGGTCTCAGGCCGTTCGCAGCCAGTCTCAGGCTTACCCCAATTGCCCAGTCTGCCATTGTCCAACACCACCTGCAGAACTACAGCGTTGGTCCGTTTGTAGCCTATGTGCTGTGCGGGCAAACCAGAAAAGTTAGTTGAGCCACCGAGATCGTTGGGGTGATGGTGGCGATCGAAATTTTCATGCGTCATATTTTCATTCCATTCTGGCTGTTCTGCATCAGTTATTCTTTGAGTAACTGAATTCTCTGCTTTTAGGGCTGCGTGTTCCTGTTCTAACACTGCAATCCGACCGCTTAATTGCTCAATCTTCTCAATCAAATTCGCAACCAGACCCTTTACGCTCTCTGGGGTCTTTTCCCAATCTCCTTGGCTGATTTCGGTGATTGACTCTGGTACTCTCTTGCCCATCCTCTTACCCTAGCAGTACCTCACTGTTTTCTCAATTCCCTCAATTAGACCCCCTAAAAGATTGCAGAAAAAGTAAAGCGCTCAAGGCAATATTTTGAGTGGAGATAGCTCATCCCGCGCTGCCAATGAGGGTCAACCCATCGATATTGGGATAAAGTATGGCTGACTAGAGAATGATGAGCCGCTAGGATGTCTGTGCGTCGATTCGATAACCACTGTCGAAATCGTCTCTGATGGGATTGGGTATAGGGTGCCCGACTGTGGACATAAAACCTAAATCCATTGAGATGAACGTTTTGGCTTTGGATCATGCCAATCATCATCCAGCACAGGGTTTGGACGTGACGGATATCTTTCCAGATATCCTGGCATTGACTTAGAAAATCGTTGAGCGCATCATAAAGGCGGGAAGTGGGTGTCATTGTTTAGCTAATTAGCGTGATAACTGTTTACCTTAAATTACGCTCTGCTTCCCAACCAGTATTCGTTTGAACTCATAATGCTTTTGTCAGTCAAGCAACTTCCAAACCGTTCTCTGTGTGTGCTGATTTTTGTCAAAGCCCCCATCCCTGGTACTGTCAAATCCCGTTTAGGTAAAGCGATTGGGTTTGAAGCCGCCGCCGAACTCTATCGTTGCTTTGCTCAAGATTTACTTCTGACCATTCAAAAGCTGGGTTTGGATCAGCTCATTTTCTTTGCCCCTCCAGAGGCAGAAACAGCCGTCAGAGAATGGTTGGGGGAGCATCATCACTACATTGTTCAACGCGGAGACAATTTGGGGGAACGGATGACCCATGCCTTTATCACAAGTTTTGACTTGGGCTATACCGGGGCTTTAATTACCGGAAGTGATAGCCCAGATCTGCCCTTGTCCTATCTAGAGAGAGGCCTCTCAGCCCTCAGCCAGAAACAGATCGTCCTCGGCCCCAGTGATGACGGAGGCTATTATACTTTGGGATTTACACCTGAAAATTTTACGCCAACGGTCTTTAAGGATATACCCTGGAGTACACCGACGGTCTACGAACAGACGCTGCAGATTTTGCACACCCAGCCCTACCCAGTCTGTCAACTGCCAACTTGGTATGATGTCGATACCTTAGAGGATTTACGCCACCTTTATCAAAGGCTGCGGCAATCCCCACGCCTAACGGAGAGTATGGTGTACCTCCAGCAGCATTATGATCGCTTTGGCTCCTATCTGTCCTGAACTGTCCATTATTATCCCTACCTTGTATGAAGGAGATCATATTCTCAACCTACTGGATCACCTGACCACCCTTGCTGAGGACATCCCCTACGAAGTGATTGTAGTGGATGGCGACCCCAAGGGTTCTACGCTGCAATATCTACCCACCGAAGTTCATGGTATCTTAGCCCATCTGGGACGCGGGTCCCAGATGAATGCTGGCGCTCGTCTGGCTCAAGCCCCAGTGCTCTTGTTTTTACATGCCGATGCCCGCTTGCCCCAGCACGCCTTCACCCAAATCCAAACCGCGCTAAAACTGGCTCCAGCAGGGGCTTTTGATTTGGAGATCAACAGCTCTAGACTGACTTTGCAATGGATGAGTCGGATTGCGTCTTGGCGATCGCGCCTCACGCGCATTCCCTACGGTGACCAGGCCATTTTTATCGAGCGAGCCACCTTTATCGCCTTGGGTGGATTTCCCAATATCCCGATTATGGAGGATGTGGTGCTCATGCAGAAGCTGAAGCAGCACAAGATCCCTATTTGCATTTTGGGCGATCGCGTCCTCGTCTCTGCCCGACGCTGGGAACAAGAAGGGATTCTCGCTTGTACCCTTCGCAACTGGACGATTCTAGGACTGTATTACCTCGGTGTTAAGCCTCATCAGCTTCACAAGTGGTATCGCCCTTCCCCAAATCCGAAGCAGGAAGGAAATTAACCCACTTAGAATCCTGACATTAATTCGCAGAAATTAGCAGAGCTTAAACTCCTATTCTTGGAATTGTGATCTATCATCTGACAGGAAAACCCTTTCCACTCTCCCTCAAATCCTCACTATTTTAAGGATTCAATCTTCATGATTGCTACTGTAGTTTCAGCCCATGCCCCGGATCAAAATTCCCTCAATGCATTGCTTCCCCCTATCGCTGGCCGAGAGTTGGAATTGGCAACCCTCGTTAATCATTCTGAGCCTGTTTATTTACCCACCACAGATCTACGCCTAGAAAACATAACTGCCGGATTTGCCTGTGCGCTGCACATGCATCAACCGACGATCCCAGCGGGTAACCAGGGACAGTTGATCAGTAATTTGCAGTATATGTTTGAGCATCCTAGTGAAGGGGACAACCATAACGCTGAGGTTTTTGCTGGGTGCTATCGCCGCATGGGAGATTTTATCCCTGAATTAGTGAGGGCAGGGTGTTCACCCCGGATCATGCTGGACTATTCTGGCAATTTGCTGTGGGGATTTCAGCAAATGGGACGAGCCGATATTCTGGATTCCCTGAAACGCCTGACCTGTGATCCGCAATATCAACCCTACGTAGAATGGCTAGGGACCATGTGGAGCCATGCGGTGGTTCCTTCTACCCCGATCCCAGACATTAAATTGCAGATACAAGCTTGGCAGCACTATTTTGCCAGCATCTTTGGCGATCAGGCTCTCCAGCGCATCAAAGGATTTTCGCCACCGGAAATGCATCTGCCGAATCACCCCGACACCTTGTTTGAATATATTAAAGCCCTGAAAGAATGCGGTTATCGCTGGTTGATGGTACAGGAGCATTCCGTAGAGCGCTTAGATGGTTCTAGCCTTAAGCATGATGATAAATATGTTCCCAATCGGCTAATCGCCCAGAATTCCAAGGGCGAGACCATCAGTATCACCGCTTTAATCAAAACCCAGGGTTCTGATACCAAACTGGTGGCTCAGATGCAGCCTTATCATGAAGCCAAAGGTCGGGGTCGCCAACAACTGGGTGAGCTATCCGTGCCCACCTGTGTCACTCAAATTGCCGATGGCGAAAATGGTGGTGTCATGATGAATGAATTTGCCCGTGATTTTCATCCCGTCTGGCATGAAATTAAAGGGCAAAACTCAGGAGTGGTCGGCATCAATGGCACAGAGTATTTGGAGTTGTTAGAGGCTGCTGGTGTTAAGTCTGAAGACTTCCCCGTTTGCCAAGCCGTGAGCCAGTATAAAATCTGGGACAGAATCGGCACCGATACCATTACTCCGGCGCAGGTCGAACAAACGATTCAAGATCTGCAAGCCACTGACCACCAGTTTCATATGGATGGGGCATCCTGGACGGATGATCTCAGTTGGGTCAAAGGCTATGAAAATGTTCTTGAACCCATGAATCAGTTGAGTGCGATGTTTCACCAAAAGTACGATCCATTGGTACAGGCTGACCCCACGATCACTCAACATGCCGACTATCAAGAAGCCTTGCTCTATACCTTATTGGTGGAAACCAGTTGCTTCCGCTATTGGGGCCAAGGCACCTGGACAGACTATGCCCGTGAACTGTTCTGTCGAGGTGAAAGCCTCCTGCAATAGGGGCAGCTAAGATTGGGCAATGCTCTGGCAAACTTTCTCTTGAGAAGATTGCCCAATCCTACTCTCTGGTACTCAGGAAGATATCCTTGCTTTTAGTACATTTTGTTGATTAAAGCACTGGAAAGGCTATCGGCTCCCGAACCGAAACCACTGACCATCACCGTCACGCGATTGTTGACCCGATAACTGTTTTGAAATTGTGAACAGTCAATAATGGCGGCATACTCTTCATTGTCAGCAAAAATAAACGGTGTATTGTTAAGGCGTACATCTGGCTCCCGCACTGTCAACCCTTCTTCGCTTAGAGCTGTTGCCGCTCTTTGCATACATTCCCATTGATTGAGCTGGGCGATGTTATAGCGGTAAAATAGGGCTGGGCCAGCAAATGCACCTAAAGTGCTGGCAGCCTGAACACCAGCAGTGACTGCTGCCATAACCAATACTTTTCCAGAAAGTTTGCTGAACTTAGACATGATGAACCTCTCCTCGCTGAGACTTAAGCAGGTGAAATAGTAAGCAAGGGCTAGCCTTACCTGTTTGCAACGATAAATTTTGAGATATCTCTAACTTAGGTTGCCCACTTCGGCTTAAAGGTGATTCTAGTCACGAATTTTCTTTGTTCTTTATCATTCATCCGGTTCGCGATCGCCCACAAAATTCGGCATCATAGTAAGGGCACCCCTCACTTGCCCCGCTCATGACAGATTTTGACTTACACGCCCCTTTTAGCCCTAAGGGCGATCAACCCCAGGCCATTGAGCAACTCACCACCTTACTCAAAGCAGGTCATCCTCGGCAGACTTTGCTAGGAGCAACGGGGACGGGCAAAACCTTTACGATGGCCAAAGTGATTGCCGAAATTGGCAAACCGACGTTGGTGCTTGCCCACAATAAGACCTTGGCGGCCCAGTTGTGTAATGAGATTCGCTCGTTTTTTCCCCACAATGCGGTTGAATATTTCATCAGCTACTACGACTATTACCAACCGGAAGCCTATATCCCGGTGACGGATACCTATATTGAAAAGACGGCTTCTATCAATGCTGAGATTGATATGCTGCGGCATTCAGCGACGCGATCGCTTTTTGAACGCCGCGATGTGATTGTGGTGGCTTCCATTAGCTGTATCTATGGTTTGGGCATTCCCTCAGAGTATCTGAAGGCATCCATTCCCCTGAAAGTAGGGGCAGAAGTGGATCAACGCCAATTGCTGCGGAGTCTAGCAGCCATACAGTACAGCCGCAATGATCTAGACCTAGGTAGAGGCCGATTCCGAGTAAAAGGAGATGTCTTGGAAATTGGCCCCGCCTATGAAGATCGTATTGTGCGCGTGGAATTCTTTGGTGATGAAATTGAGGCGATCCGGTATGTCGATCCAGTCACGGGCGAAACCTTGCAAAGTCTAGACGGGCTGAATATTTATCCGGCTCGTCACTTTGTCACCCCCACAGGACGGTTGGAGGTGGCGACTGCCGACATTGAGGCTGAGATGAACGCCCAGGTTGAATTCCTAGAGACAGCGGGGAAACTCCTAGAAGCCCAACGTCTTCACCAGCGAACCCGCTACGATTTGGAGATGTTGCGGGAAGTAGGGTTCTGCAACGGTGTGGAAAACTACTCTCGGCATTTGGCGGGCCGACAAGCCGGAGAACCCCCGGAGTGCCTGGTGGATTATTTCCCTAAGGATTGGTTATTGATTATCGATGAATCCCATGTGACGGTTCCCCAAATTCGCGGCATGTATAACGGCGATCAAGCCCGCAAGAAAGTCCTGATTGAACATGGCTTTCGCCTACCGAGTGCAGCGGATAATCGCCCTCTGCAAGCGGAGGAATTTTGGCAGAAGGTCAATCAGTGCGTGTTTGTGTCGGCAACACCGGGTCAATGGGAAATTGACTTATCCGAAAATCGAGTGGTCGAACAGGTGATCCGGCCCACGGGCGTTGTCGATCCTGAAATCTTTGTGCGCCCGACTACGGGTCAAGTCGATGACTTATTGGCAGAGATTCATAAACGGGTGAGTCAGCGAGAACGCACCCTGATTACCACCTTGACCAAACGGATGGCCGAGGACTTGACGGACTACTTTCAAGAACGCGGTGTCCAAGTCCGTTACTTGCACTCAGACATTAATGCAATTCAACGGATTGAGATTCTGAGAGATCTCCGTCAGGGCAAATTTGACGTTTTAATTGGGGTGAATTTACTCCGGGAAGGGCTAGATCTGCCAGAAGTCTCCTTGGTGGCTATCTTAGATGCCGATAAAGAAGGATTTCTCAGAGCGGAGCGATCGCTGATTCAAACCATTGGTCGCGCTGCCCGCCATGTCCGTGGCCAAGCCATCCTCTATGCCGATACTCTTACGGAGAGTATGGAAAAAGCCATCTTTGAAACCGAACGCCGCCGTGGAATTCAGCTTGCCTATAACGACAAACATGGGATTACACCCCAACCCGTTAAAAATAGCGCAGACAACGCCATCTTGGCCTTCCTGGAGGTCTCCCGTCGTCTGAATACCCAGGAGTTGGAGACCGCCTATCAACAAGCCGATGATGTCCCCCTAGAAAGTTTGCCAGAGTTGATTACACAATTAGAAGCGCAAATGCAGACCGCTGCCCAGAATTTGGAGTTTGAGGAAGCCGCCCAATATCGCGATCGCATCAAACATCTACGAGCAAAACTCCTAGGTCAACAGTCTTCTTAAGCCTGTTTTGGTGTCTGAGAGTCGGTATTACTCCAGATTTTGCATCTTTTTTACAATTTCCTGAGCCTCTTTGGTTTTGCCTTGGCGTCGATACATACTAGCTGCTGTTTGTAAATCCTTGATCGCGCTTTGGGTCTGGCCAAGTTGATGGCGGACGGTGCCACGATTTTTGTATGCCTGAGCATAGTTGGCGTTGATCTGAATGGCCTGGGTATAATCTGCGATCGCCGCTTTCTTTTGTCTTAAAAAAGAGTGAGCCGTGCCTCGGTTGTTATAAGCCTGAGCATAGCTAGGGTTGAGACGAATGGCTTGGCTGTAATCAGCAAGAGCGGCCTTCAGGTTACCCAGATTAGCATGAGTGATGCCGCGATTGTTATAGGCTTGAGCATAATTGGGGTTAAGGCGAAGGGTTTGGGTGTAATCAGCAAGGGCGGCTTTCAGGTTACCTAGGCTAGACCGGACAACCCCTCGATTAAAATATGCCTCTGAATAATCTGGGTTGAGGCGAAGGGCTTGGGTGTAATCAGCAAGAGCAGCTTTGAGATTTCCTAAGTCTGAGTGTGTTGTGCCGCGATTGTTATAGGCTTGAGCATGTTGTGAGTTCACCCGCAGGGCTTGGGTAAAATCAGCAAGGGCACCCGCTGGATCGCTTAACTGCCGTTTGACCAGCCCTCGGTTATTGTAGGCATCTGCAAACCGAGGGTTAAGGCGCAGGGCTGTAGTGTAATTTGCGATCGCCGCTTTAGGCTGATTCAGCCGACGCTGGACAATCCCGCTCTTAAAAAAAGCTTCAGGGTTATTGGGATCAAGCTGAATCGCGGCTTTATAGTCACGAAGAGCTTGTTGATAGTCTCCCTGATTAAATCGTTGATCGCCTTGCTGGAGAAGAGCCTGTACCTGCTTCAAGGAGCGAGCGATCGGAGACTGAGGCTTGGGAACAGTAGAGGCGAACAGCTTAGGGAACAGATATCCCATACCCCCTAGCATGAGCAATGAAAGTGAAATGCTTATTCCTAGCTTGAGATTTAGCCGTTTCCTGCCCAATTTTTGCAGAACGGTTGACAATCGATTAGAAGTAGAAGAGAGCGAAAAGACCAGACGGGTAGGATGACTGAATGAAGATTCAACTAAGGTTGCTGGCGCAGAGAAACCTTTTACCTGGCTCTGTGAAGATTGGAGTGAAAGCTGCACAGCAGATGTTATCGCAGAGCCTGATTCCGAGGATAGAATTTGCTTACAGGAAAGGAGTTGCAAATCCTCAAGAACTTCATCCACCGATTGATAGCGTAAGGCATTGTCTTTCTGGAGGAGACGAGTCAAAACCTTTTGTAGGGGTGGGCTGAGGGGTTGAGAGAGATAATCTTGCCAATTCTCTAGCCAACTATAGCCATATTCTGTCCACAGCGAAGAAGGAGAAGTTCCACTCAAAAGGTGAAAGCAACTCGTCCCCAAACCAAATAAATCATTACTGGCAGCGGCTATCCCCATCCGCATTTGCTCTAGCGGAGCATACCCAGGTGAGCCGATCACCGTCCCAGGATGATCCATCGCGGTTTGAGTGATCAGCTTGGCGACACCAAAGTCAATGAGGACGTAGGTGCCATCCTCAGGGCGCTGCATAATATTGTCTGGTTTAATATCTCGATGAATAACCCCTTGCTGATGAATGAATTGCAGGACAGGTAATAGACCCAGCAAGAGTTCCCAAACTTGTTCTCCAGAAAAAGAACCCTGTTGGTCTAAAAGTTGGTATAAATTTTGTCCTTCAATAAATTGCTGCACCAAATACAGACAACCCTCTTCCTCAAAGTAGGCAATCAGGGCTGGAATTTGGGGATGGATGCCGAGCTGTTGGAGTTGTTGTGCTTCCCTGTCAAAGAGCTGTATCGCTTTTTGGTTGGTCCAGTCACTGGAGGACTGATAGGTCAGTTGCTTGACTACACAGCGCTCATTGAGCTTATCGGTATCCTCTGCTAAATAAGTCTTGCCAAACCCTCCCCTCCCTAGGGGCTGAATGATTTTATAACGGTGCCGCAACAAGGAAGATAGAGGTGATCCACATCGTTGGCAATAGCGATTACCCTCAGGATTGGGGGGCTTGTCGCAATCGGGATTCAGGCAACAGAGCATGTTGCAAAACCGAGAACACTAGGTGTGATCCTAATTTTAGCGTTCTATTGACTGAGATTTTTATCCTCATGGTTTTCACATATTTGTCAGCTAGCCTTTTCATGGTAGCCGTGAGGAGAGCACAGATGCAGATGTAGAAGTGCTCAGAAAAATGGAGCAAGTAGAATGATATCCCTCTCTAGTCCAGTGTTGGCATGGCAATTTGAGGTTTCAGCACAACCTAATTCTGAGGTTACAGCGCAGTCTGATAAAGTGGTTTGTCGCCATGTCAACCACATGCAACAGATTCAGATCCTACGGATTGCTAATATCCCCAACTGGTTTTTTGAGCGCACTGTCTTGCCGGGGGAGGAACTTTTGTTTGAAGCTTATCCAGAGGCTGAACTAGAGGTTTACACCTATGAGATCGCTAGTGCCATCTTAACGGAGAAAATCACTTGCGATCGCTTAGCCCTTCATCAAAACCTTTGTCATCAACTCTGATCTTCAATCGTCCAACCAATCGTTCGATCAAAGTTCTCCGATAGCAAAGTTGGGTGTGAATTTTACCCCTTAGGTAGAAGAAAAGTTTGCAAGGGCGAAAATACTTTCTCAAAAGCTTGAAAAACTATGAACTTTTGAGTCGTAAAGCATTAATAAAATCTGGTTTTAATTTTTCTCTAACCGCAACATTCCAAGTCGTATATATTAATGAAATCAAGCCTTTGGAGGCTGGAATTCTATTAATTGGGGCAGCGGTGCTATGGGGGATTCAAAATGAGCATCCAAGGGATGGCTTTTGCCAATACAAAAGCATTTTTTAAGAACGGGTCTCGGCTTACTATTATGCACTGTTATAGGCTTTGGATCTGCACACAGTATTAGCCAAATATCCAACTGGCGTAAAAGCCCGGATAACGCCAACGCAATCACCAGGCAAGGTAACTCTACGTACACGGGTACAGAAAGACCCATAGTCAAGGGTTCAAATATTATTTGTAGATAGTGTCAACCATACCCTGGTCAACTGTAGCAAAGCGCAGCGAGAGGGATCTGAATTATTATACCGCGTGTCAGCACTCAAATGACGGTCTATCTCATGGGCTTCCATGTTGCCAAGATGTTATATCTGTAGGCTAAGTTTGGATTTTTCACTGAGTATAAACCTGGAAAAATCCGCAAGGGTTTAAATTCTGGCTCGTTCTGCCCGCTTAGACAAAACCCAAACGGCATGAATAGAACCGGGCACCCAGCCCACAATCGTTAACAAAATATTAATGATTAAGGTTGCACTCACCCCTTCATTGATAAAGATGCTGAGAGGAGGCAAAAGAATAGCTAGGACAATATTTACAAGATTCATGATGTTTCTTGGAATGACAACTTAGAATAGAACGATTTCAAGATGATTATCTACAAAATAATGATATGTATCATCTACCCAGAGACTGACTTTGTTCGAGAGTATTTCACTTGCGTGATAAAACATGAGTAGAGTAGAACCTATCTGACGAGAATAACGCGCTAGGGGTCGGTTCGGGTAGCTGCATCAGGTTCTAGTTGGCTATCAATTGCTTACACCAAAGTGCTACGGTGTCCTTAGCTATTACTTTTGGATGAGTGATTTTTGGTATCTTCACCCTCAAGATAGATGCAAGGTCACTGAGTCCTCATTTAGTCTAATAACCAAATTTCGATTTCTTTAAGCAGAATAATACTTAGGAAGGGAAAAACCTATGCTAGCTCGGTACGATACGAAAAACTTACTCATTGGATCTGGGCTGACGATCTTGGCTACAGCCTTGAGTTTATTGGTCGTTGACATTATTTTCCCAGGGGTTGACCTCTCTACTTTTCCAGCAGCCGTATTGGGTGGAGTTGCAATTGGGATTGTCAATGCGGTCATTAAGCCTGTTATTTCTTTGCTCTCACTGCCTTTGACTTTCCTGAGTTTAGGGGCATTTTCCTTGGTCGTGAATGGTTTTTGCCTGTGGCTAGCCTCCGCCCTCGTTGGTGGGTTTAAGTTACATGGTCCGGTGGCCTTCATTCTAGCGCCAGTTGCACTCTCGTTTGTCAATACGTTATTGAGCAAATACTTCGCTGAGAAATTCCCCGACTATATCGGTGAACAAAAGTAATATCCCTAATCATTACCAATGGTTGGTTCTAGCCACAATCAGGAGTCATTAGGAATTAAACAAGACCACTTGAATGGGTTGAACCCAACAAGTATCTTGAGTTCAACCTTGGGTTGGTAGTTAGTTAGGTATTAGGTATCTCCAGCTTCCGATGGCTCAGGCGTTTGTGGAACATTTTCTTGACGCAGCGTCAGATAACGGATGACGTTGTCACTAATTCGCATTTCGCGCTCTAATTTTGCGATCGCTTGTCCTTGACCTTCGTAGTTCATCTGGATATAGATGCCTTCACGAAAATTTTGGATTTCGTAGGCCAGACGGCGTTTACCCCGATGTTGGGTATCAATGTCCTGAATCCCTTGGTCTTTTAAGAGCTGTTGATACTTGGTTATCGTCTGATCCAACTGCTCCTCACCTAGATCTGGACGGAGGATATACATCGTCTCGTAAGCGGTCATGAAATTGTCTCCTTATGGTCTTAAGGCTTCTCTAGGGCTGAGTGCAAGCCAACATTGAGGAGAGGCTCCAACAAGGTTGATTGTTACAGCTTAAGAAGCAAGGATCTAACATTCTATCATCCAATTCCGCTATCAGCACAGTTATTGCAGGCGTTTTCAGCAATTCCAAGATTTTAGAGGCGGTCAACCCGTAAATCTAAGTGAATCTGGCTGATTGTCTGGCTTATAGTAAACCACACAGTTCAAATATATCGATATCACTCTCCTGGCATTTTCACCGTAATGTTTTCAAACCGATAGAAATGCTTACGGTCAAAGGTATAGGCCGTGCTGAGCTGTTGTTGCACCATCCAAGCGACATTGTAAGCATCAATGAAATCAACGTTCTTAGCTGCATAGTTGGTGGCAGCCTCAATCAACAAATCGGATTCTGCAATCTCCAAACCGGGTGTATTCAGAATCGCCAATCCGCGATGGCCATAGGCCAGTCGGAGACCATCGCGGATTTGGTCACGAGATAACCCATAAAACGAAGTCAGCGTCCAGACAATCTTCGCAATCACAAGCGATGTGGTCACCAAAATGATTTCTCCAAGCCCAGCGCGTTGCAACAGTTCTTCAACCCGATCCGCTTTTTCGGGAATATCGTTGGTCAAATAACGCAAAAAGAGGTTGGTATCGATAAAGGCGCGTTCAGTCGTCATCCGTCGGTGTCCTGTAGGCACAACGATCTAAGACTTGCTGGCGAATGGTATCAAAGTCTTGGGGTTCAGAGACGGGAATACTGCCCCGAAAGTCTGACAGGGTGGTTTTCAATGGCTGTAAGACCACTTCATCGCCCCGACGCACAAAGGCAAGGCGATCGCCTTCTTGCAGGTTTAATTCCTGCCGAATCAGGCGGGGAATGGCGATCTGTCCTCGTCGTCCAACTTTACTGATATTCACAGGTAAATCTCAAAAGTGACTGACAAAGTTTATTTTGACTGACACTTTTATTTTAGTCTGTGTGCGATCTCAACAATGAATGAAGGCTGAGGGACAAAGGGGCGCTACAAGTTTCACTTCACCCACGCTGGTTTAAGCTGAGCTGGCCTGAGAGACACAATGATTGCAACAGAGTCCATGAAAATTCGGGGATCTTAGAATTAAGCACAAAGAGCCTGCCAAACCTCAACGAAGTTGCATATAGACCGCATCAGAAATAGCTGGAATTTCTGCGTACTGGCCTCGGCCAGATTTGAAGACACTATAAACAAAGATGGCAAAGATACCCAGAAAAACCGTATTAAACAAGGTCTCTGTGAGTAGATCTAGCTGAAATCCTCGACTAATAATCGGTAGAACCAAGTTACAGACCATCAACACTAGATCCAACAAGATGGCCTGGAGAACATTAAACCGGATAAAACGGCTAATCTTTTCATTCCTAACAACGGCAAAAAATAGCCCCATAAACAGGATCAATCCTGCAAAAGGCATCAGACGCATGAATTGGGTATAAATTTGCAACACAGGTAGGATAGGGAGTAAAGCAAAGCTTGCCAATGGAAATTGGCGCAAAATATATCGACCATCGCCATAAACTAGGGCATCCATGAGAGGGAGCAAATAGGGAATTGCTCCCAAGACCCTCTCTGACCAAGGGGTTGAATCATCCCAGCTCATTATAAAAATCTCCCGATAATGTCTTTAGGCCGTTTCATCACTCTAGCGCATACCCCTTATCGTTTCCTGAATTTTACCTCAGCCCCCACAGAACATGGAGAAATCGTATATTGCGGTATCAATAGGGCAACCCTTTCAAACTTTCAACAAGATTATGGTTCAATATTTTTGGCTTTTACCTTTTGCCTTTTTGCTTCCGCGTAGCGTTACTAGTCACGGGTTTGAGCATAGACCGCATTGGAAATTATGGGGATTTCAGCATGGTGGCCGCGTAGGGATTGAACCACTGAAAAGACAACCAGGGCAAGGGTACCCAAGAAGAGAACATCAAACAAAAGGATGAAGAATAGTCCACCCACATCTGGGCTAGGCCCACTCAGAGTTGGAGCAATCAGGGCAGTGTTAACGATATTCAATAACTCCAACAGGCTCAAAATTAGGGCTAAGGCAAAACCAATCATGAGCGCCTGCATGGTGTTGTAACGAATCAGATGCCGGATACGCGGATTTCTGACAACCGTTACAAATAGGACAATAAACACCAAGAGGGGTACGATGGCTATCCCCGGGCCACCAGAATAATAGATGGGCATGAGCCATGTGATCGGCACAAATAACCAGTGCAAAGGAGGAAACTGACTAAATAAGAATAGTCCAAAGGGGTAGCAATGGAGAAGGGGAAGGAGATACGGTAGACAAGCAAGAATGCGCTCTTGCCTTGATGTTGCTCCGCGCCAAGGCATACAAGACCTTCTTTGACAGGATTTAGGGGTGATCTTCAACCAATATAAAGGATTGCGGAGAGTTCTTGTTCACTCCATCAGGTCATGGGTCATTGCAGCTTAAGAACCCACCCCGTTGAACTGAGCATGAGCATTGGCATATTTTGCGGCGATGAGTTGCGATCGCTCCTACAAACCTCGCCTCTTACTCTACCTCAGCAACGCGAAAACCCATCTGGCAGCGGTATTGCTTCGATTGAGTATCAGAGTCTGGGATTGGCTCAAGCAACTGACCGCAACAGAGGCGATCTTGATGCCATCGAGGTTGACCCTGGCAATCGGCGAGCAAACAAGATTGGCAAACCACTTGGGGCGAGAGTAATTGGTCTTTCGTTAGGATCACTAACATGCTCAACCTCTAGGACAAGGAATCTCAAATAGAGGCTCTATCTCTACATCCATTGTAGGCAAACACACAAAAGGTTAGCCGCAATTTTAACTAAAGTGTACACAAGCCTTTGCCGACTTGAACCGCTACCGCAGGCACATTCTTGTAATATAGCTGAGGCAAAATCGGTGAAGGATGTTATCCCAGCCTAGAGGGGTTAAGATGATTACTCTGGCGTGTCTATGGGTAGGCTGGAAAGGCTGCTCAGCGCCTTTATGGAGTTGATGAATAGGTTTGTGGGAGTCGATTAAGACTCTAGTTGAAACTTGAAACAGGTAGGCGTTGCCATGCAAAGCGGCTTAGATATTTTGACAGAAACCGATCCTGCGATCGCAGGCATTCTAGAACAAGAATTACAGCGTCAGCGCGATCATCTAGAGCTGATTGCCAGCGAGAATTTCACCTCGGCGGCTGTGTTGGCAGCCCAAGGATCCGTCCTCACCAATAAATATGCAGAAGGCTTACCGGGCAAACGCTATTACGGGGGCTGTGAGTTTATTGATGCAGCAGAGCAATTGGCGATTGATCGAGCCAAACAGTTATTTAATGCTGCCCATGCCAATGTCCAACCCCATTCCGGGGCGCAAGCCAACTTTGCTGCATTTCTGACCCTGCTGCAACCCGGTGATACGTTCATGGGCATGGATTTATCCCACGGTGGTCACCTCACCCACGGTTCTCCTGTAAATGTGTCTGGCAAGTGGTTCAACGTGGTCCACTATGGGGTCGATCCCCAGACCGAAGAACTTAATTACGACACGATTCGGGAGCTAGCCCACCAGCATCGTCCCAAGCTGTTGATTTGTGGGTATTCTGCCTATTCTCGCATCATTGACTTTGCCAAATTCCGTGCGATCGCCGATGAAATTGATGCCTACCTAATGGCAGATATTGCCCATATTGCTGGTTTAATTGCGACGGGACATCACCCCAATCCCTTGCCCTACTGTGATGTCGTCACCACTACCACCCACAAAACCCTAAGAGGGCCAAGGGGAGGATTGATCCTGACCAACACTGTAGAGTTAGGTAAAAAGCTCGATAAATCCGTCTTTCCAGGAACTCAAGGTGGTCCTCTAGAGCATGTGATTGCGGCCAAAGCTGTGGCTTTTGGGGAAGCCTTAAAACCAGAATTTCGGGATTATTCAGCCCATGTGGTGGAAAACGCCCAAGCCTTAGCCCAACAGTTACAAACCCGTGGCTTGAAAATTGTCTCTAATGGCACCGATAATCATCTCCTGCTGGTGGATCTGCGCTCGATTGGCATGACGGGTAAGCAAGCGGATCAGCGCGTCAGTCAGGTTAACATTACGGCCAATAAAAACACCGTTCCTTTTGACCCAGAATCTCCCTTTGTCACCAGCGGCCTCCGATTAGGATCACCAGCAATGACGACGCGGGGTATGGGTATACCAGAATTCACCGAAATTGCGGATATTATTGCGGATTGCTTGTTAAACCCAGAAGATCAAGCCGTCACCGCCAACTGTCGTCAGCGCGTCGCTCAACTGTGCGATCGCTTCCCTTTGTATCCCCATCTCAATAGTCCCGTTCCCGCCTTAACCTAACGCATGGATTCAGAATGGACTGAGAATGAGAGCTTGTATTCCTTGTGTTCCTCATGCATGATGACAATGGAGACGGTCATAACTTCTGCCTCGTTAGCTGAATACCCTTATACATCGTAGGATCTCGGATGCCTTATCATCTGGTTGCCTTTTTAGTGGCTGCCTTAGTGGTCCTCTGGAGTACACCAATTGTCAAAAAAATTGGTTTGAAGAGTGGCTATGTAGATTTACCTAATCCCCGCAAGGTTCACAAGCGTCCAATGGTGCGCTTGGGTGGTGTTTCTATTTTTCTGGGCAACGAGATTGCTTTGCTAATTGTGGTAATTTCTGGGGGATTTGGTGATTTGCCACCCGCTTCAGCCTATGAACTCTGGGGTGTCACGATTGGTGGATTCCTCTACTTTCTGATTGGATTAGCCGATGATCTGTTTACCTTAAGTCCTTGGTCACGACTATTGATGCAGTTCGCCGTAGCAGGAATGGCCTGGTGGGTGGGGGTGCGGATTGAATTTGTAACCCTGCCTTTTTCGGATCTGGGATTGATTAATATCCATTGGCTGAGTCTGCCGCTGACCTTGGTTTGGCTGGTGGGCATGGCCAATGCCGTTAACTTTATGGATGGCTTGGATGGTCTAGCAGCAGGCATCTCTGGAATTTCGGCTGTAATCATGTTGGTGGTGAGCTTATTCATGAACCAACCCACGGCGGCCTTGCTAGCGGCTGCCCTAGCCGGCGGCGCTTTAGGATTTCTCCGCTATAACTTCAATCCGGCTCAGATCTTTATGGGGGATGGTGGAGCCTACTTTTTGGGGTTTACCCTAGCGGGTATTGGCGTCATTGGTTTGGTGAAAACCGTAACCACGGTGGCCGTTGCTCTACCCTTCGTGATCTTGGCGGTGCCAATTTTTGACACCTCTACCGTGATTTTGAATCGACTGCGACGGGGTAAATCTCCCTTTACCGCTGATAAAGGCCATCTCCATCATCGACTTTTGCAAGCGGGCCTCTCACAGCGTCGAAGTGTATTGCTCATTTATGCCATTGTCTTTTGGGTGGGAAGTTTAGCGATCGCAATTGCCGGCATTCCTGCGGGCAAAGCCTACGCCCTAGGAGCAACCTTGCTGTTGTGTTATGCCATCTGGCGAGCTTGGCAACGATTGCAAGAACCCGATACCTAGCTCCGTATATTTTTTTGTTAGGCTGCTTCAGCTATAGGCGAGAGCGTAACCGAAAGTCAACCGATCCTTATTTAAGGTCAAGTTGGTACAAAGTTTTCAGCGAGGTAGCATTTTGAGGAGATCAATTGGGCGATCGCGCACAAGAGATAGTCTTGCTAGCTTCTAATCAAGAGACTCAAGCAATGCCACAACCCGCTCTTTCACGTCCTCTCGCACACGTCGAAACACATCAATGGGTTGACCTTCTGGATCGTCGAGTTGCCAATCTTCAAAGACTTCCTGCAATACCCATTCCTTCGGTAAGCTAACACCACACCCACAGAGGGAAACGACCACATCGTAATCTTCAGGCTTAAAATTGCTTAATGGTTTCGAGGCTTGAGCGCTAACATCAATTCCCACCTCTGACATTACCTGAATCACAAGCGGATCGACCTGACTAGCTTCTAACCCACATTCCGCTCTTCTGGGAGGGCAAAAAATAATTACGGGTCAGGTACATGGAGGAGGTAGTATCTCTGAGAGTTATTGCTAAAGAATTTGAGAATATGCCGTCGCTCAGGCGTCAGATTCACAATCTGTTTGACGCCTGAGATGACCACCAAGTGAACCGCCATGA
>JAAUOM010000192.1 GCA_012034865.1 Acaryochloris sp. CRU_2_0
TTGAGCAAGTCCTTGAGAGTCTTCAGGCTTTCTGTAATTTCGACTTTGAAGTGATTTGCCATTTGTAATTAGAAGTATCTATATCTATCTCTCCTTAATTTAGTGCATTTCTATAGAGAATTGGTATGAGGTTGTCGTTTCGATCAGTGGTTGCCGTTTAAATCTAAAGATGTTGCATTAGGTCTGGAAAACCAACTAATGCAGAGGATGTGTGCGCCCAATAATGCTGATCAACTTAGGAGCTGATCCGCCGATTGGTTGTCGCGAACTCGCCCAATAGCTTGACATTTAATAGGCGTTTCCGCTTAAACATGAGTGAGCGGCTGGTGATTGAAAACTTGGCTGCGTAGGGAGTAGCTGCAATGAGGTTGCTCTGTTGGAACCCATCTCAGCAAGGCAACCTTTACCCTGTATAGAGTAGTACAGTGACAAAAAATACTTAAGTAAAACTTATTGATTAGGAGCAAATTTACCCTATTTTAGGAGGGGATTTAGTTTGGTTGCGTCTGGTGTCAGCAACCCTTCAATTTCCCCAAATTGCCCAAGACACATGCATGGGCTGAGCATCCTCGGTTGTTGTTGGCAGGAGACTATACGACTTGGTCACGTCTACCGTTTTGGCCTATGGATGCAAGGTCTTTTTCTGCATAGGTTGATTGTAGGCAGCGTATGCACTTTGGACTTGATACCAGTTGAGAAAAATGCGGGCGATTCCCAAGGCAAGCTGTGGGCGATCGCACTGAATCAAAAATCGCAATGGCGGTAATAAAGTTTGCTCGTTTAACCTGCCATTGATCGTCAAAAGACCCCAGAGGAGGCGATGCCAAGGGGTCATTTGGATCATCAGTTTCACCTGAGTTGTGGGATGTTTGCGGTAAAACTGCACCCCCATGCGACCCCGTTGTTGCTCTTGCGCAATCAAATGGGGAAGCTGCTCCAGGGAAAAGGGTGGATGCCAATGGTAGCCGACGGCTTGGGGGGCTTTAATTAAGATTAAGCTCAGTTTTTGCAGGCGAAGGCCTAGCTCTAAATCTTCCCAGCCATAGTCTCGAAAGTTGGGGTCGAATCCCCCGACGGTATCTAGCCAGTGGCGAGAGATGGCGACATTGCCTGTAGCGAAATAGGCGGCGGAATAATCGGAGAGTTTGTAAGGTGTAGCCGTCGGATTCTGGAAATCATAGGTTTGAATAACCCGGCCATAGGTAAACAAGCGATCATGGCCGAACTTTAGCCGTCCTTGTTGTAGAGCCTGGGCATGGGCTTGCAGAAACTGCTCAGTGACGACTAAATCACTATCAATAAAAACTACGGTATCGCCTTGAGCCATCTGTAGACCCAGATTACGAGCCGCTGCTGCGCCTTGATGAGCGGAACCAATATAGCTCAAATAGGGTAAGGATTGGGAGGCTAACCAAGCTACGGTATCGTCTGTAGATCCATCATCAACGACAACTATTTCATAGGTATGAGTCGCAGCTAAATGCTGTTGAGACAGGGCATGCAAGCATTTCTGCAAAATGGGCAGACGATTATAGGTGGGAATGATAACGCTAAAAAACACAAGGACGAGAAACCGTAAAGGATATCCAGGTTTAGGCTACCCAGGCACTGGTGTGAGCCGTAGGGTTTACATACTTCTTGTCACTCATAATCGCCTCCAAAGGGCTAACTCAACTTGATTACTTGCATTCTGACTGCTGGATCGGTGAGACCATAATGACCACAGAGCGAGACTGGCAGCAATACCAGCCTTGGGAAGTATACTGAAGTAAGGTGAAACAAGCTGAAGTCAGGCAGGTTGGTCTATGAATGTTGAAGAGTTGGATCGGTGGTGGCCACCGGATCAGCAGCAGCAGCGGGTCGCTCAACTGATTCAGCGG
Organism: Acaryochloris sp. CRU_2_0; assembly: GCA_012034865.1. Classification (GTDB taxonomy): domain Bacteria; phylum Cyanobacteriota; class Cyanobacteriia; order Thermosynechococcales; family Thermosynechococcaceae; genus Acaryochloris. The sequence continues at coordinate 1,881 of JAAUOM010000192.1, forward strand.
GTTGGTTTGACGCGAATTCGGGCAGAAAGTTTTGTGCGGCTATGGATTTACGCCCTTGTGGAAGAGCAGTTGGCGGACAATCCTCGCTGCCAGCCTCCCTTAGCCGATCTAGTTTTGCCAACTCAGGCGATTATCTGTACCCATCGACAGGCGGCAGAGCTGTTTTATTTCGATAAAGAGCAAGGTAGCGATCGCGCCGCTGGCATGATGCTCGACAAGCTCGCAGCCCTAGGTCTGATCCACAAGCATTTCGATGGCAATACCACCTGGATTTCCATTCAACCCATGCCGGAAGGCTGGGAACAGCCAGAAGTAGACGCGCCCTTGCAAGCCGATGATTTTGATCCCCGCTGTGATGCCATTCCCGTGGCCAACTTACTGGCGCGCAACTACAACTGGATGAATCGAAATTCGGAAACAGCCCCCCATCGGATTACCCAGTTACTCAGACAATGGGCTCAGCACTATCCCGGCGGTATGAGGGTACTCAGACGGCTGGATACCCAAAATCCCATGGGGTTTTATCTGCTCTATCCCACTGCCAGCGTTAGCGATATCAACTTTTTCAGTGCCCCTAGTAAAGGGTTACACCTAAGTACGATGACCGAGGTCGATCCGTTCCAAATGGCAACCCCTGGCGACCTAGACTGTGTATCGGTGTTCGTCCGCAGTTGGATGATTGAGCCATTGTATTGGCACCGCTATCAAGTTCCATTTCTGCTGGATACCCAACAGACCCTGCAACGAATGCAGCAGGACTTCCCCAATCTTTGTGATTTGCATACCTTAGTCATTCACCCTCAGTACGAGCAAATGGGTGCCCTGCTGGGCTTTCAAAAAACTAGCCAGGATTCTACCAGTTCGGTGTACTGGATGTACCGCCCCCTGGATCGGTTTTTGGCCTTCGACTTACAGACCCTAGCACTTGATAACGACCAGTAGCATTCTCCCTAGGAACCCGGCATAATAGGGACGCAGTTTTGCAGAGCAAGAGCGATCATGGGGCGTGCCCAAAAAGTTGTGTTGGCCTACTCCGGGGGTGTGGATACCTCCGTCTGTATTCCCTATCTCCAGCATGAGTGGGGCGTAGAGGAAGTGATTACCTTGGCCGCCGATTTAGGGCAAGGGGATGAATTAGAACCCATTCGCCAAAAAGCCTTGGCGGCGGGGGCGGCTCAATCCCTGATTGCCGATGGTACCCAGAGTTTCATCACCGACTATGCCTTTCCGGCTCTGCAAGCCAATGCCCTCTACGAAGATCGCTATCCCTTGTCTACGGCCTTGGCTCGACCCTTGATTGCCAAGCTGTTGGTGGAGGCGGCTGCGGTTCATGGCGCGGATGCGGTGGCTCATGGTTGTACAGGTAAAGGCAACGATCAAGTGCGGTTTGATGTGGCGATCGCAGCCCTCAATCCCAAGCTCAAAGTTTTAGCCCCAGCCCGCGAATGGGGAATGAGCCGGGAAGAAACCATTGCCTATGGCGAACGGTACGGGGTGACGTCCCCCGTGAAAAAATCTTCGCCCTATAGTATTGACCGTAACCTCTTGGGACGGAGTATCGAAGCAGGTTCCTTGGAGGATCCCTGGGTGGAACCCCCAGAAGAAATCTATGCTCTCACCCAAGCCCTTGACCAAACCCCCGATCAACCGGAATACATCACCCTGGATTTTGAGCTGGGCTTGCCCACCCAGCTCAATGGCCAGACTTTGGATCCAGTGACCCTCGTCGAACAACTTAACTCAATTGTCGGCAAGCATGGGATTGGCCGCATCGATATGGTGGAAAATCGCTTGGTGGGCATTAAATCCCGAGAAATTTATGAAGCCCCCGCCCTCCTCGTCCTCATCCAAGCCCACCGGGATTTAGAAAGCTTAACTCTCACCGCTGATGTCACCCAGTACAAGCGCGGCATCGAACAGACTTACAGTCAACTGGTTTACAACGGCCTTTGGTATAGCCCCTTGAAAGCCGCCCTGGATGCCTTCATTCAGCAAACCCAAACCCGGGTAACGGGCACGATTCGAATCAAACTGTATAAAGGCTCAGCAACGGTAGTGGGTCGGCGATCGCCCCATTCTCTCTACACGCCTGAGTTGGCGACCTATGGGGCTGAAGATGCTTTTGATCATAAAGCTGCTGAAGGATTTATCTATGTTTGGGGGTTACCGACGCGGGTGTGGTCGGAAGGAGAAAGATAAAAGGCAAAAGGATTACGTCACCTTTTTCATGCTGACGTTTTTGGGTTCTATTGCAGCATCCCCAGCTAACCCGTCACCGCACTGGATGGACGAGCAATCCGCCTAGGTTGTGTTTTAAAATGGGTTCGTACGCCAATAAGCTCAAGGCCTTTAGACCAGTGTATTATCGGCGGTAGAATTTCAGTGAACTTGACAAAGTGTAGCCCCTTGACTACAACTGAGTTATGCTGGAGATCCGTAAAACAATCGTTATGTCTAAAACCATTACCACTCCTTACAACGTTGCCGAACACCTCCGCACACCGGAGGAAATGGCAGCTTACCTAGAAGTTTGCATAGAGGAAGCCAATGGCGATGCTACGTTTGTCGCGAAAGCGCTAGGCGATATAGCTCGTGCTAAAGGTATGTCTCAGGTGGCACGTGACGCAGGTCTATCTCGTGAGAGTTTATATAAATCACTTTCTGGCGAACGTATTCCAACCTTTGACACAGTCTTGAAAGTTATCGGGGCGCTAGGCTTAACGTTACGCGCAGAACCTATGATCGCAGATGGGACAGCAATGACCGCCCATGTGTTAGAAGCAAGCAATGATGTTGCGACTGAGCCTAGCTGCTAATTACAGGGAAAATATGAGTGATCGCCTCTGATTCTTCGATGGGTAGTGCTACAGACATAATGATATTGGCTTTGCCACATAAGGATTCCAAAGCAAAGAATCCTTACTTGTTTAGGACTACCAAATAATCTTGCTCAAGCCAACGAAGTTTTCATTCCAAGTTTTGTGATTGGCGAGTTGTGTTGACGTACGAAAATCGCTAGTTTTGAGCTATATTTTTTCTATCGCCGCTGACTTCAACCGTTAGGCGGCAAAGGGTAGTTCGTTGATCATCTTTGTGAAACTTCTCGACGAAGGAACTGTAGTATTTCGTCCTGTTGACGCAACACGAATTACCGAGAGTGTTTTTGAGATCGTTGACGAAACTCAAGAGGGTGAAATCTGGGAGTTCGCAAGAGGTGACCGCGTCAATTGTGTAAATCGTACTTTTGCAGATGGCAGTGAAGGCTTAGTTGCATTTAGCTGTCTGAGATCTAGTTGATTTGCCAAAACACTTCTGGATTGCCGCCTAACAATTCGTTCAAGCCGATACCGCTTCGCGGTGTCGGCGATGTGTCATAGTTTGTACATCGCTACCAGTCGCTCATCGGGGCGAATTAACTCGGGCGTTGGGCTACTTTGCATCATCGGTACGAGCATTGTTTGGGCATTATTTGTATGACTCAAAGGCTGAGTGTGTAGAATAACCTGAGTTCTGGATAAGCAGGAGGTAGTAAATACTCGTCGAGAGACAAAGCTGGCTTTTTGGGCTGGTGAGAGTAAGCAATCAAGCCACAGACGACATTGACCAAGAAGTTGATAGGACTGCGA
>JAAUOM010000193.1 GCA_012034865.1 Acaryochloris sp. CRU_2_0
AACAGATTGAACAGGTCTCAGCGGATGGAGCTTACGATACCGACAACTGTTTTAGTAAACATGACGCAAAACCTGCGATTCCACCCCGTAAAAATGCCGTCATCTGGCAGCATGGCAATTGCAAAGCCCCACTCCATCCTAGGAATGAAAATCTCCGCTCTATCCGCAAACACGGACGTAAAAAGTGGAAGCAACAGGCTAATTATCATCGTCTTTCCTTACCAGAAAACGCAATGTTTCGACATAAGACTGCTTTTGGAGGAAAGGGCAGTTCGCGTAAGTTTGACAATCGGATGATTCAGCTCGGTAAGCCTCTCAGTGTTCCGGTTGCTGCTTAATCCCAGCTGAAGATAAAGAAAATCTGTCTATACTTCTACTTATGCAACAACGCCCTTTCAAGCCAAAAAGAAATGACGCCATCAATGACAACAAACCCTTTGTTGACCCTTGATTTTGAACCTGCTTTTGAATCCCTTGGCGATCGCTTCTACGATCGCGTCACTGCCGCCGAATTCCCTCACCATATTTTGCGGTTTCGCAATAATTCGGTGCTGGCCCAAGTGGGGCTGGATCCCCAACAGGTCACCGATATAGACTTCATTGAAGCTCTGGGGCAGTTTCAAGGGCGAGAGCCTTTGCTGGCCTTGGGGTATCACGGCTATCAATTTGGGGACTATAATCCCCGCCTTGGCGATGGGCGCGGCTTTCTCTATGGCCAGGTCCGAGGGAAAGATGGAGAAATGTATGACTTGGGCACTAAAGGATCGGGGACCACCCCCTACTCACGGGGTGCGGATGGTCGGTTGACCCTCAAAGGCGGGGTGCGCGAGGTTCTGGCAGCGGAAGCCTTACATCATTTGGGTGTGCGAACCTCTCGTTGCTTCAGTTTGATTGAAACGGGTGAAGCCCTATGGCGGGGAGATGAACCCTCTCCGACCCGTTCGTCAGTGATGGTGCGGTTTAGTCGGTCTCATATTCGCTTTGGGACGTTTGAACGGTTACATGCATTGGGTCGTGTGGATTTGATCCAAACCTTGCTGGATCATGTGATTGCATATTACTATCCCCACCTGTGGCAACAATCTGATGCCTACCCTCGGTTTTATGCAGAGCTGGTGCAACGAACCGCAGAGCTAGTCGCCCAATGGATGTCTGTGGGCTTTTGTCATGCCGTTCTCAATACGGACAATATGTCGATTACGGGGGAGAGCTTTGATTACGGCCCCTATGCCTTCATTGAAAGCTATGATGTCAACTTTACGGCGGCCTATTTCGACCATTTCCAGCGCTATAGCTATGGCAATCAGCCGACCATCTGCCATTGGAACCTGGAGATGTTGCAACGGCCCTTGACTGCCATTATTCCTCAGGTTGATCTGGATGCAGGGTTAGCTCAGTTCAAACAGCATTACTACAAAGCCTATCGGCAGCAAATGTTGAGCAAATTGGGATTTGTGCCCTCTGATTGCCCGGAATCTGAAGATTTATTGGTGCTGACTTTGGATTTTTTGCAGCGATCGCAAATCAACTACCACCATTTCTTTGCCGAACTGCGGCGGCACTTTAATGAAACCTGGTGTGTCGATCCAGGCCATATTTTCAGTGAATCAGACTTACTCATTTCCCCTGGATGGCAAGCCCAGCTAGAGCAATGGCGACAGCTCTATCACCGACTCCTCCAGCAATATCCAGAAGCTGAAATCCTAGCCATAAAACAGCGTTTACAACGCCATAATCCCCTAACGGTGATCACTCGCCCCCAAATCGAAGCTATTTGGGAACCAATTGTGGTGGAAGATAATTGGCAACCGTTTAATAATTTGGTGCAACGCTTGCAGGAGCCTTAGACCTGCTTGCTCTACGCGGTACTAGCTAACGCGCACCAAGCGAATCTCTGTGCGTTGGTTTTGCACATCTGACGGCAGGATGCCGGGTAAGGGTTCGCTAAATCCTTTCCCTTCGGCTCTAATTTGCTGCTTAATGCCTAACTGTTTTAAGTACTGCACAACGGCTTGGGCACGTTGTTGACTGAGGGCTTGGTTAAAACTAGCTGAGCCTGTTTTAGAAGTATGACCGATGACGCGCACAGCAACGGTGTCAGGGTTAAACTCGGCAATTTCCTGCGACATTTTGTCCAGGGTTTGCTGTCCAGTTGACGTCAAATCGGCAGCGCCTACCGCAAACTTCACTTCACCACGGACTTTGAGGTTACCAATATTAGGAGCAGATTCGATGTCGGCTGTGGAGGGCTGAGTGATCGTGCTTGGAGTCTTGCCTTCCAGCTTTTTGGCCAGTTCAGGATTATCTTCTCGGACAATATCGACGAGGGCTTTGGAATTCTCTGCCGCTTGGGTTATAAATTGGGCATTGTAGAGTTGATCGGGGTTATTAGGAACCTGGGGTAGCTTGCCAGAAAGAACCAACACCGCAGCCGTAGATGTCATGCGTTGCTTAAGTGTGCCTTGTTTCAGCCAAGCTTGAGCTTCTAAGGCGGTAAAAAAGTTAATCCCTTTGAGAACCGTGGCCGCATCTGTAGCGGAGAGGTCGCCATCTTGGGCAATTTGCTCCTGAAGTGGGGCGGCATTGCTGATGTTGGCTTCAATGCGGCGATAGTAGGTGGCCAACAATGCTGAAATTTTTTCGGGTTGGGATTGGATGACCGCATCGGAGGCAACTAAAACATCCACAATCGTATTGGGGGCATCTTGACTGGACAAGACCACGGTGTGTCCCTGCTTACGCGCTTGGGAGACAAAAGGTTCCCAGAGAATTGCGATCGCAATATTTTCCTGGGCATCCTGCATGAGCTGCCACGCTTGGGAGGCATCCGCCACCTTGATGATCCGAAAATCCGCCAAATTAAAGGCTTCAAACTTGGCATCTAAAACAAGAGCCAGGTATTCACTGGGCGTATCCCCCGCAAACACAATTGAGTATTGTTTGGGCTTTCCGGCTTTGACGATCTCAGTCAGATTCAGCAGGGATTTCAATTGCGGAAATTGGCGAGTATTGAGAACCACCGCATCTGCGCCGACGGTGCGATCGATCAAGCCCACAATTTTGCCCTTGGGTTTTTGCTTAAGAAACTGATCAAGGGTTGTGACAATAAAGTCTGCCTTGCCATTGCCTAAAGCTTGAGCCCGCTTGGATTGATCAAACTCATCAGCGTAATCTAGACGAATCCCTGGCTCATTGAGGGTGTCCTTAAACCCATCACTCCGAAACGTGCTGTAGCCGCTAAACGTATCGCCAAGGACTTTGAATGTGCCTGTGCTGCGTGAGGTTCCTGATAAACCCTTAGGAGATTGACCAAACAGACTCGGCAACAGATCAGGAGCAGTCAGTTTCAACAACCATAGCCCACCTGCACTCAACCCAACCGTAAGACCCAAGGACGCCAGAATGGCAAAGGTATTGTTTTTAGACATAATCCCACCCTGAAAACGTCACCCCCAGCAGGAGCAAGCGCGCTATGACCCAGTATGGGGAACAGCTATGGGCGTGACGCTAAATGGAAGAGCAAAACAGATTATTTAATCCTCATGCTCTTCAAAGGGATCCGCTAATTGTTTAGAAGGAGGGCCAAAAGCGGTATAGAGGGAAATAGCGGTAAAGACAATGGTTACAGCCAAGATGCTTATGATAAGAACTGTTGCAGGGTCAGAAAATTGCATAGTTTTATGAGTACCTTTCCTCTATAATATTACGATAAGTTAAAAAAATGTGTTGTTTGTTGTGAGCCGATAGACTATGCCAAAACAGACTTGGTGGGGAGATGTTCTCAAAGGTAACAATTCCGAAGCCGGTAAATTCTTACCGGGCTGGGGGACAACTCCGGTAATGGCTGGCTTTGTAGTCATGATTACTCTATTGTTGTTGATTATGCTGCAAGTTTACAATTCCACCATCCTCCTTGATGGTGTGGATGTAGGCTGGACCAGTCTTGGTGGGTTTGGTCAATAAAAAAGATCTTTAGCATGATGTTTCTCCTGTAGGTGGCATCCAACTCTTTAAAACGTGATGTCAAAGCTACCCCGGTTGAGCCGGGGTTTTTTATTGTTGGCTTACTTAGACTTGAGAGACTCTGCACAGATCCTTATACAATCGAAAGCGAAGATTACCCCCCTATTCAGGGTTGCGATCGCCACCTTAAGGAGAACCGATATGAATGTATTTGGTATTGGCTTACCCGAAATGGCTCTGATTATGGTCATTGCTTTATTGGTGTTTGGCCCCAAAAAACTGCCAGAGATTGGTCGCAGTCTGGGCAAAGCTGTCAAAAGCTTTCAAGATGCCTCTAAGGAATTTGAAGCAGAATTTAAAAAAGAAGCTGAACGACTGAACGAAACCCTAAATGAGACGCCGATGGAAGCTACCCTAGAATCTTCCCGATCTCAGGAGCAACCCCAACTGGCGGAAGCCCCAGATAGCTCCAAAGCAGTTTCTAAAATAGAAGATCAGGTTGACTCTCCAGACATGCTCAGTTCCTAATGACTCACGCTAAACCCCTAATGACTCCTGAACTCATCGTTGGTTTAGGTAATCCAGGCTCAAAATATGATCGCACCCGCCACAACATTGGTTTTGCCCTCATAGATCATTTGGCTCAGGGTTGGCAAATCTCCTTGTCTTTAGAGCGGCGGTTTCAAGGTGAATATGGTGAAGGGTTAGGTTCTCAAGGCCAGCGTGTCCGATTGTTAAAGCCCCATACCTATATGAATGATTCTGGTCAATCGATTCGCGCTGCGATCGATTGGTTTAAGCTACCCCTAACATCCGTCCTCGTAATCTATGACGAAATGGCTTTACCTCTGGGCAAACTCCGACTTCGACTCCAAGGATCAGCAGGGGGGCATAACGGGATGCGCTCCATTATTGCTCATTTAGGGACATCAGACATTCCCCGATTGCGTATTGGTATTGGCAGCCCTCAAGCATCCACAGATGGCAAAGATGGCATTTCATTCGTGTTGGGTCATTTCACCCCCCAAGAAACACCATTGCTCCCCTCTATATTGAACTTGGGCAGAGATATCGTAGAAACTGCACTAAAGCAAGGCATTGAACAAGCCATGACCCTCTACAATAGCCAGTCTGTGTTGGTTCCTCATTCCCAATAGAACCATTTGAGATCTGTAATAAACTATCCCACAATTCCCCCTAAACTATACTGGAGACAGCGTTACTAGAGAGTCTGCAATGGTTCGTCTAGATGCTAATCCACCCTCTGTTCATGAGGAAGTCACTGGCGACATTAGGCTGCCTACCAATATCTATAGTGATGAGCCACCCTTGGAAACCGATTTTCACTGCGAACAGATTGACCTGCTGATTCGGCTGCTCAAGTATTGATGGCGCGATGGTCAAACCCACATTCCGCTGTTTGGAGAGAGGATTCAGGAATTAGGATGAAGTGAGCCGAAAGCGATTCAACGAGGAGGTTGTTATCCATTCAGAACTGGTCGTTCAAAATGTAGATCACCTTGGCATCGTCG
>JAAUOM010000073.1 GCA_012034865.1 Acaryochloris sp. CRU_2_0
GTGAGCCTGGATTGAAAACTCTTTGGAGAGGGATTGGGGTATTGCACCATTTACTCGAAGGAGCACAACTTGTTTCTAAGACCTAAGCCCTGTCTACAGTCTGCCGACTTGTGTGTAATGGATAGCTTCGTAATGAACGGTGTCACCAGGTGCAACAGTGATCTGTGCAGGTTCAAAAACTAACATGCCACTAGAAGAACCCATCTGAACGTTGGTAGTAGCGGCAAACGCAACGGAGGAGGTTGTCCACAGCCCACCGATGACCAACAACATTGTCATCAGGGTGGTCGCAAGGCTCAAAAGTAGTGATTTACTGAAGCGCATTGAAATTTCTCCAGAATTTATAAAGTTTGACAAGCTGTCAAACTTTAAGGTAGCACTCTCTCTGATGCTTGAGAATAGAATTTATATTTGTAACTAGACAGTGTGACGTTTGGGTTGATCTATTTACCAATACAAAACTTGCTAAAGATACGATCTAAGACAGATTCGGTGATCTCTTCACCGGTGATTTCACCGAGGGCTTGAATGGCTCCTCGCAAATCAATAGTCCAGAAATCTAAGGGGAGGTGATCTGAGATTGCCCCCAGCACATGCTCCAAAGCCCTTTGAGTTCGCCTTAAGGCGGCAGCCTGCCGTTGATTAATGGCCCAATCTAGATTCGCAGCTTGCACCGATTGGCTGTGCAGGGTGGCTAAAATGGCGGCTTCCAAGTGGTCAATCCCCTGATCCTGGGCTGCGATCGTCGGAACCACTTGGAAAATAGCTGGGGGATACTCAACCTGAGTCGCGGGAGCCAAATCTACTTTATTAATAATCAAAATAATCGGTACAGCTTGAAATTGCTGGAAAAGCTGCTGATCGGCTTCCGTCCATCCAGTGGAGGCATCAATGGTGAGTAAAACTAGATCGGCGGATTGGGCTGCTTGTTGAGATCGCGCCACCCCCATCTGTTCAATTGGATCTTCAGTCTCCCGAATGCCCGCCGTATCTAAAACTTGGATGGGAATACCGCCAACAACGAGGTGAGATTCAACCAGATCGCGGGTAGTGCCGGGGAGATCGGTGACAATGGCGCGATCGCAGCGACACCAGGCATTCAATAGACTGGATTTACCAACATTGGGACGGCCAATAATCACCACTTTTAACCCATTGCGGAGTAATTCCCCTTGATCCGCTGTGGCTAAAATTTCCTCAACGGCTTGGTAAATTGCTCTTAATTCTCTTTGCATAGCCATTTCATCCAAGGGCGGCAAATCCTCCTCAAAATCGACGCGGGCTTCCATTTCGGCTAAGGCATCTAGGCAGCGTTGACGAAGATGGCGAATCGGCGCAGCCAGTTTACCTTGCATCCCGGCCAAGGCAGCTTGGGCGGCTTGGGGAGAGCGGGCACCGACCAAATCAGCAATGCCTTCAGCTTGGGTTAAATCTAAGCGGCCATTGAGAAAAGCTCTCAGGGTAAATTCTCCGGGCTGGGCTAATTCTGCCCCAGCCGTGAGGCAAGCCGTTAAGACTTGTTGAACCGCCATCATGCCACCATGACAGTGAAATTCCACCACATCTTCACGGGTATAGGAGCGGGGGCTGAGCATCAGCAGTAATAAGGCTTCATCAAGGATCTGCTGGGTCTGGGGATGGCGGATATAGCCATAGAGAATGCGATGACTCTGCCAGGACTGGCGACCGGGAGCGTGGAATAGGGTTTTAGCAATAGAAAGGGCTTCTGAACCCGATAAACGGACAATACCAATGCTGCCTTGTTGAGGCACAATAGCGGTGGCGATCGCTGCGATCGTAGTTTGTTTCATGCTTTCCAATTCATCCAGCCCCATCCCCATTGTAGGCTGCAAGTCCTCTTGCCCTGCCCTGTTGTCATCGGTTCAACCCCATGAAAGTTATACTGGCGTTCAGGCTCACTTTGGAATATTTCTTTGAGTAGTTGTTTATCGTCACTCCCCTTTAACCCCCATGCCCAATCCAGTTCAATATAAACAAACTTGGCGATTCATCAATATTTGGGTCTATTTGGCTCTTGGTTCTGTTGGCATCGTCATTTTGGCTGGTATTGCGTCTGTGTTTTTTGTCAAACCTCTTGTGTCTAAGACCGTAGAGGCAAGGGAGGAGGAGCCTGTACGCCTGGAACCTCTGGCAATCAAACCCCAAGCCATTGGCGGATTGCGAGTGGATGTTGCCGCTAGTATTCCCGTCAATCGCTGGCTCACCTACGAAGTTCAGCTTCGAGATCAGCAGGATAAAATTTTAGCAGCGGGTCTTAAAAATGCTTGGCATGAAACGGGAATTTGGCAAGAAGAAGGTGAAACAGGAACTTGGCAAGAAGACGATCTAGAAGCAGGTTTAGACGTAAAAGCTGCCAAATCTGAACGAATCACTGTTGTGGTTGAGGTTCTTGATTATGTCACCACCAGTAACCAAGACATTGATGAACCTGTCACCTTCAAAATTAATGTTCATCATGGGATTATCGACACCCGATATCTGTGGCCAGGATTTTGGGGTGGATTATTGATGGCGGGTTTAACCTGTCTGTTTTCGGGTTCCACTGGTGCCACCATTATCAATAAAAGGATTGGAGATAGCGAGGTGGGGGAACGAGCCACATTGGGTGGAGCCAATAAGCTAGTAAAAGTCATGGTCAAAGTCGAGTCCGATGAGACCTCTCCTTCTACGCTGAATTGTCAGTTGGCGATTCGAGATGGCAATGGCGACGAGATCTTCAACTCCTCCAGAGTCATACCTCTACACTTTCGTCGAGATGAAGACGGTGACATTACTAGTGTCAAAGGCGAAGCCACCTTCTACTTGATCTTGGAAAAAGTGGGTTCCTATGGTTTCTATGTCGAAATCACCCCCGATGCACCTGTGGATGCAACCCAGCTCATCGTCAAGCAAGGTGTGGTAACGCTAGGCGCGATCAAGGTTGGTCATATTAGTGCTAGTGCATAACCCTACCCCTTGGTGTTCGGTGTAGAACGCAAAGGTTTTCCCACTGAGTACACCTGGATGCTTCTGATATTACGATGACTATAACCATGAGGGAATCATTTGTATTATGCTTACTAAGCTTTTTGCAGTTACAACCATCGGGGTTGTCGCCACTTCCATTTTGGCAGCCTATACCCAGAGATCGGCCTTTCAGCTCCGACAAGAACGTCAGCCCAACTACTGGAGCCGTCGGAGCACAACTCTCTCAGGAGGCTATCGGCGGGGGATTTGGGTGGTTTCTCCGACTCGCTCTTCCTACGGTAGTTTTCGCGGTGGCAGTTTAGGGGTTGGCAAGTAAATTTAGGTATGGATCCAGAGTCGAACCCCAAGCCCCAGACTGCTGCTCTGGAGAGAACTGCATCGGCCTCCTTGCCCTTAACCCCTCGTCAGCGATACTGGTTATTAGCGGCAGCAGCTATTTCCTCTAGTGTGGGTTTGGCTGCAGAATTGTTGTTAGGAACCCTTGCCAGCTATTTAGTTGGCAATACGGCCTTGGCCTATGGGGTGGCGGTGGGCGGGTTCTTAGCAGCCATGGGTCTAGGAGCCTATATCAGCCAATTTCTGGCGGTTGAAAATCATCAGCACCAGTTACTCCGGGTCTTTTTTCAGATTGAACTCCTGGTTGCTCCCTTAACAGCAGGCTTACCCCTAGCCTTATTTATCTTGTTTGTGGCAGATGGCCCCCTGTGGTTAGGGCTATTTTTAGTGACGCTGATCTTGGGGATTCTTTCAGGGCTAGAGGTGCCTTTACTAACGCGGATGATTGAGCGCGATCGCAATGTCCAATTTGCTTTAGCGGGCGTTCTGGCCTTGGACTATGTGGGGGCTTTGGTGGGATCCTTGGCCTTTCCAATCTTGTTGCTGCCCTTGCTAGGGTTGTTTCCCACGGCTGTTTTGATTGGCACATTGCCCGCTTTCATGGTGTTTAGACTGGGCCGTTTGTTTCGCGGGATGCGCTCTTGGAGCTACTGGGGCTTGACCGTGGGCATTGGTTTGGCGTTGTTTATTCCTTTTGTGATTCCTTTGAGCGATCGCTTAGAAAATACCCTCTACCAAGCCCCCATCGTCAGCCGTAAGCAGTCCACCTATCAGCGCATTGTCCTCACCCGCTTCGGCAACGATGTCCGTCTATTTTTAGATGGCGATTTGCAACTGTCAACCGTGGATGAATATCGCTACCACGAAGCCCTAGTCCATCCGGCCATGAGTGCCAATCCTCACCGACGGCAGATTCTATTGTTAGGGGCAGGAGATGGCATGGCCCTGCGGGAAATTCTCAAGTGGCCCGAAGTCACTAAAGTGGTCTTGATCGAGCTCGATCCAGCGGTTATCCAGCTCGCCCAAAAATATCCAGCGTTGGCCAGGAGTAATGCCCATGCCCTGGAGGATCCGCGCGTTGAAATCCTCTACGGGGATGCCTTTGTCCTTGCTCCCCAACTCCCGCAAACCTTTGACGTGATCATTGCCGATTTCCCAGACCCCGATCGCCCCGCCCTCGCCAAACTCTATGCCCTCGGTTTTTATCAAAGACTGTTCGCTCGTCTCGCCCCTGAGGGGATATTTGTCACCCAAGCCTCTAGTCCTTTTTTTGCCCCACGGGTGATCGACTGTATCGCCACTACCCTGGCTACGCATCATTTGCACGTCTACCCCTATACCGTTGATGTTCCCAGTTTTGGACCTTGGGGATTTGTCTTAGCTACTCGTGAGCATCCCCTTGAACCGACTACCCTATCCCTCCAAGTCCCGACCCGTTTTCTCACGGTTGCAACGATGCCCAACCTATTTCAACTCCCTGCTGATCTGACTTTAGGACAAGCAAAAATCAATCGACTGGTCGATCCAGTGATTGTCCAATACCAAGACGATCCACGCTGGGCGGCCTATCAATAAAACACTTTGGAGCAGAAAAGATGACTTACCTGTGGCTGTTCATAATCATTATGGGAATTTTAGGGATTGTGCTTTATTTCAGGCAACAATCTGGTAAATCTTTGGGTGCTGCCCCCCAAACCCCAGCCTTGCCTTCCCTAGACCGGACGGTTTTTACCCTAGAGATCGGCGATATTGTTCAGCACTTAGAGACCGATTGGGTGGTTGAAGGGAAATTAGTCTACAACGACCAGGGTTATACCTGGTTAGAGTATCTCCTGCAAGATGGCAGCCGTCGCCAGTGGCTCTTTGTAGAAGAAGATGATGTAGTGGAAGTTGCCCTTCTAGAGGCGACCTCCCTGCTAGAAGTTGGCACCCAGCCGCCGCCTCAGATTACGTTTGCCAATGAACTCTACCACCTCAAAGAATCCGGTACAGCTCAAATGACTCGACAGGGTTCTACCTTGAATCGGAATGCAGAGCGCTGTCAGTATTTTGACTATCAAGGATCCAACCATAAGATCCTCTCCATCGAAAACTGGGATGGCGATATTGAAGTTACCGCTGGCCAAATCATCCATCCCTCTATTTTGAGGCTACTCCCTGGTGATGGTCGCCGGATTTATGGGGTTTAATGTTAGGGAATGGAGCTGAGGTTGGACACCCAAATACGCTATTCTGACTAAGTTATGCCATAGGTCATGATCAAGGAAACCAGAGGGCAGGTATGGGTACCGATTTCGAGCAATGGGTCAAAATAGCTTTATCGGATCAAGTGTTTCCGCGATCTGCGGCGCTGGCCATCCTCTGTGATCCGGAGATGGATCTACTGCACTTAACCGCAGCAGCAGGAGATGTGCGGATTGCCTATTTTGGCCGGGACGTCATGTTGCATCGGATCAATGACATTCAAAATGGCCTCTGCCCTGAAGATTGTGGATATTGTGCCCAGTCTAAAATCTCCGAGGCTCCCATCAAAAAATACCCCCTTAAAAGTGAAGAAGATATTATCCAAGAAGCCCACGCAGCCAAAGCTAAGGGGGTCTATCGGTACTGTATGGTTTCCAGCGGGCGGGGACCAACCCCAGAAAGAACCCAGCAGTTAGCACAGATTATTCGGCGCATCAAAACAGAAGTGGGAATTCAAACCTGTCTCTCGGCAGGAATCATGACTACTGAACAGACCCAGATCCTGAAAGCGGCGGGTCTGGATCGCCTCAACCATAATCTCAACACTAGCGCAGCTCATACCCCTGATATTGTCACAACTCATACCTTTCAAGATCGCATCAACACCCTAGAGGCGGCACGCTCAGCGGGACTCGACCTGTGTAGTGGCATGATCGTGGGCATGGGTGAAACGGATCAGGATATTGTGGAGGTAGCCTACACCCTGCGAGACTATCAAGTTCCCTCTATCCCCATTAATTTTTTAATCCCTATTCCTGGCAACCCTATCTATGACTGCAATCAGCTCACTCCCCAGCGCTGTCTCCGCATTCTCTGCCTGTTTCGGTTTGTGAATCCCAAGGCTGAAATTCGCATTGGCGGGGGGCGAGAAGGACATTTGCGGGGTCTGCAAGCTCTAGCTTTATATCCAGCCAACTCCTTGTTTGTAGAGGGCTATTTAGCCACTAGAGGTCATTCGGTGGATCAAGTTTACCAATTGATCCAGGATGCTGGGTTTGAAATTGCGGGTGATCAAAGCTTCAGGGACGATCTCTGCACACCCAGGGTTCGCACCTCAGCCGAACAATACCAATTAGATGACAATCCCAATATTTTGAATCCCAAAACGACAACCATCTGCGATCAACTTCATCAGCAATAGAACCCCTCGAATAATTCCATTCCTCTAATCATTCGAGGTGCTCATAAACCAGTTTTGTGTTTTTTAGTAAAACTAACCCTATCAGCCCTTGGTCGGCATCACAGTCGGAAGACGTTATTGAGCATGGCTATCTTACTAGAGCTAGGCAAATTCTTGAACAGGAAAACTTCCTTCTGACGCACCTTGAACATTTTCAAAGCTTTTCTTTTGGGTTTGTCTTTATTCTTGCTTTTCGCACCAAAACCATCTTTCGATGGTGGTAACGAGGAATTACGAGAGTTCTTGCTCAGCTTCTCTTCTAAGGCTTCTATTCTTTGCAGCAGACCCATCAACACCAGTTTGATGCTCTCTGGTGTCGCTTCCCAGTCTGCTGCGGGGACTTTGATTCCGCCCAAGTCAATCTCTTCACTCATGCTTTTTACGTTAACCCGCCGCTTCCCCTCTAATCTTTAATTTTCATAACCCCCTTTGACACTTACGTTAGCATATTCAGTAGGTAACGCAATTCGACAAGCATTAAACTCAAATTCAAAAATTTCTCAGCTTTGCAAAGAAAAAGATAAATCAGAATATTTAAATTTGGCAATTGTTTAAATAAGAAATTTATAAGTCGATTATTTGGTTATTAGGTGTGTAAACTAACGAACCACTGAAGCAAAACAGAGTATTGGTTATTTTCTAGTGCTTTTTCAGCTATTAAATTTAGGTTTTTAGAATTCTGAAATTTCATTTTTGACAGGCTTTACTAAAGTTTATTAACCCTAATTCTTAGTTGGTGTCACGAATTTTTGCCACGGAATCCTACTCTTTCCAGAAGTCTTACATACGTGAGTTTTCAAAATGCGAAAGCTACTCATCAGCATCCCATCCGTTCTATCCGTTGTCTCAACTCAAGATTATAAAGTGTAGTCCATGCGATGCCAATCGTTAGGGGTTGGCAGTAGAATAGAAGACAAAGCTATCAAAGGAAATAATGGCAGCGCGGGATCTCTTTCATGAAGCTGTTAAGGTTGCTCTTCAGAAAGAAAATTGGGTTATTACTGACGATCCACTGAAGATAGAGCTAGGTGGGGCAAAGTTTGAGATTGATCTAGGTGCAGAATGCCTGTTAGCAGCAGAGCGGGAAGACGTGAAAATTGCAGTTGAAATCAAGACATTTTTGAGTGACTCTCCGATTACAGATTATCATGCTGCCTTGGGGCAATTTCTGAATTATCGACTAGCTCTAGAACTGAGTGACCCCAGTCGCAGGCTTTACCTAGCACTTCCTGCTACGGTACATGAGGCTTTTTTTCAACGGGAGTTTCTGCAAATTTCAGTCGAGCGGTATCAAATTGATCGAATCATCTACGACCCTGCTCAAGAGGTGATTGTGAAATGGATAAGCTAGAGCATTATCGCCAAGTTATTCAAAAGCTATTAACGGAATATGTGAAGACTCCAATTGCCAATGGTGAGATCGAGTCGCAAATCGTGTTTGATACCCAACGAGATCACTATCAAGTTATAGATGTGGGCTGGGATGGCTATCGCCGGGTATATGGATGTATGTTGCACCTAGATATTCAGGAAGGGAAAATTTGGGTGCAACACAACGCGACCGAGATGCGAATTGCCCATGAGTTAGTAGCAATGGGAGTATCCAAAGAGGATATAATTCTGGGCTTTCAAGCGTCCTATGCCCGCGAGTATACAGAATTTGGGGTGGCATAATTTTGCCGAAGCCGAACCTTAGTTAGTAAAGTGGTGTGGCCTGTACGCCTGTAATTGTGTACACTATAATTGTGTTGCTTGTTGCTCCAATACCTGAATCAATAAAGTCATGCTCAAAAACATTACCTTAAGCGTTGATCACCAACTTCTCCAGCTTGCCCGCGAGAAGGCTGCTAAGGAGAACTCTACCTTGAATGCTCAGTTTCGTGCTTGGTTAGAGCGATATGTCAGTACTGATCGCAAATTGATTGACTATGACACGCTGATGGCTCAAGTCACCTACGCACAACCAGGCAAAACGTTCTGCCGAGATGAGATGAATGAACGGTAACTATTTTTTAGATACAAATATTTTGGTGTATACCTTTGATCAAACACAGCTAGAAAAACAGGATATTGCCAAACAATTAGTGAGAAAGGCTCTAAACACGCGATCGGGTTGTATTAGCTACCAAGTTATTCAGGAGTTTTTGCACGTCGCCTCACGGAAATTCGCTACCCCCCTTTCCACTGCGGACTGTCAAAACTATCTGAGTAACGTATTGGAACCACTATGTGAAGTTTTCTCTTCGACAGCTCTCTTTCATCGGGCGTTGGAGATTTCTAGTCGTTGGCAATTTGCCTTTTATGACTCCCTAATTATTGCGGCTGCTCTTTCTGCTGAAAGTAGAATTCTATATTCAGAGGATCTTCAACACGACCAAAAGATAGACGATATGACCATTATCAATCCGTTTTTAAGTCTGTGAGCTAGGTTGGGGCAATCTGCCAATAGCGATCATCTTTGCATTAAGTTCAGTTCTCCTCAGACATTTCCCCAAAAGACTCAAACCACCAACCAACCATCCGTTACATCCATTTTTCGACTAAGAACTTTTGGGGCAACCCTAGCCCATCCGTTGCCAAATCTGTTACCACCTAAAGTTGAGAGCCAAGCCGCTCTTTCACAACAATCAACCCAGCAACTCAGCCCAGTCTAAATTTCGGCTAAAGTTGTTCTTGTCAGGTAACTCCTCTGCATTCAGACAAAAACAATCTCTCATCAAACAACCCTCCAGACATGACCAAAGCCAAGATCCCCTACCAGGATATTACTTACCGCATTATTGGTGCAGCCATGAGAGTTCACCGTCGCACTCCTCGTGGCCTTAGAGAAAAGCACTACCAAAAAGCCCTAGCTACTGAAATGCTCCAAGACGGTCTAACCACCACAACGGTCTAACCACCACAGAAGAATATCATCTTGAAATCTATGATGGCCAAACTTGGCTAGGCAGACTCTACCTAGACCACTGAGTAAATAACTGCATTGTGGTCGAGGACAAAGCCGTCTCCCACTGCATGGGAGACAATGAAATTGCCCAAGTGATTGCCTACATCGCAGCTGACCTTACCCCAAAACAGTGGACAGATGGGTTGTTGCAAATGCGCTCGCCATTGCTCTAACCAGCCATAGCCCTGCTTGCGCCATAGGCTCCAAGGATTAATCCCGGTCATCAAATGAAAACAGCTTGCTCCTAAGCTGTACAGATCACTGTTGGGTTGGGCGATGCCAGATTCCATCTGCTCTGGGGCGGCATAGCCCAAGGAACCTACCATTGTCCCTGCCATGGACAGGATCGAGTTTGATAGCTGTTTGGAAACACCAAAATCAATGAGGATGAGCCTGCTATCTTGCTCTCGACGCATGATGTTCTCGGGCTTGATGTCTCGGTGAATGATATGGCGTTCGTGAATTGCTGAAAAGACGGGTAGCAAATCTTGCAATAAGGCCAAGATCTTGGTATCGCTGAAACAGCCGTGCTGTTCTAATTCTTGGAGCAGGTCTTGACCCTCAATATACTGTTGGACGAGGTAGAGGTAGCCTCCTTCTTCAAAGTAGGCAAATAATGAGGGGACTTGGGGATTGGCCCAGAACTTTTGTAGTTGCTCTGCTTCGCGCATGAACAAGTCCACAACCAGTTTATTGGCATGGGAGCCTTGCGCTTGATAAACCAATTGTTTGACAACGCAGGGTTCTTTGAGTTTATCGGTGTCTTCTGCTAGGTAGGTTTTGCCAAATCCACCCCGACCTAGAGGTTTGATGATCCTAAACCGATTTCTGAGTAAGGGAATCAGTTCGGTTCCACAGGACTGACAATATTTGTGGGTATCCTGATTCAGGGGCTTCTGGCAATCTGGATTCAGACAACAGACCATCGATGTAAGACCATGTTAATTTCGGTTATCGACTAGCATAACCGCATGGGCATACTGAATCGAATCATCTATAAGCAATCCTAAATCAATTGTGAATAACAACACCCTACATGCCCCCAGATGAGGCCGTCTCCCCTTTCCCCGTAAATATTGATGGCTCACCTGTGATCAATGCAAAAGACCTCCTTAAAATAGGAAGGCAATCAATGATCACAAAATTAACGCATGGGGAAGAAAAAACAACTCGGCAAATTTGTGGCCATAGACTTTGAAACAGCGGATTATCAACCAGATAGTGCCTGCGCTCTAGGTATGATTCGGGTTGAGGAGGGCAAGATTGTGGATCGCGCCTACGTTCTTCTGCGCCCCCCTCGTTCCTATTTTCAATTTACCTACATCCACGGGATTACTTGGACGGATGTAAAAGATGAACCGACCTTTGCTGAGTTATGGCTCCATCTCCAGCCCAAATTCGCAGATGTAGACTTTATTGCTGCCCATAATGCCAACTTTGATCGATCAGTCCTCAATGCTTGCTGCCAGAGAGCGGGCTTAGCCCCTCTGGCCTTACCCTATCTCTGTACCGTCCAATTAGCGAGGACTGTTTGGAATATTCGTCCAACTAAATTACCCAATGTCTGTGAGTTTCTAAATATCCCGTTAGACCATCATCAGGCGCTCTC
Organism: Acaryochloris sp. CRU_2_0; assembly: GCA_012034865.1. GTDB lineage: Bacteria > Cyanobacteriota > Cyanobacteriia > Thermosynechococcales > Thermosynechococcaceae > Acaryochloris. The sequence continues at coordinate 11,305 of JAAUOM010000073.1, forward strand.
AGATGCAGAAGCTTGTGCCCAGATTGTGATTGCTGCGCAACAAACAGCCTGCATTTCACAGACGGCAGAAGAAGTATAACTCAGCGTCAGTATTTATCGAACGTTCTGTGTAAACCCTTGTTATGTAGCGTTTTGGACTCTACCATGGGTATAAGAATAATACACTCATCGCCAACAGAACCGCCATGGACTCCTTAGCGGAAAAGCTGAATATGAAACTTCATCACTGGCAACCTGATATTGCCGAACAGGTCAGATAATATGTAGCCGAAATTATTGACATGGCAGACCAGGATATACTCGATGTTCTGCGTTCGAGAATGGTTGAACAAGAAGTCTTGGATTTGTTAGATGAACCCTAAACTTGGTGAGGTTTGGTTGGCTGACCTGGGTTTGGCAGCGAAAACACGTCCTTACCCTCGATTGCGCTCTAGCAAAATCATCATTAACAAACTCAAAACAGCAAGCTGTTGCTCATCTTCACTCATGCGATCGACGGGCTTGAGGGTGAAAATCCGTGACCAAAATGCGGGAACCTTGCTGAAATGCATGACCACACTGCCGTCAGGACGAGAGATGAGATAGGTAGGGTTAAAGAAATAGCCTGTGAACAGCCCTAAAATGGGAATTTCGGCAAACAGGGCATCTATGATTTTGATCCAAGGATTCTCTTCGTGAATTGACAGGATGGGGGCTTCACTTTGCCCACTGGCAATGTCGTAATGGGCTTTCCAAATGGACTTCATGCCTTTGCGTTTGACGGATCCTAGCTCTCGGCCTGTGCGATCGCGAAAGTGATAGCGTGCTGAAAAGTCAATAATGCGATCGGCACTAATACTGTATATTTGTTGGGTTTGCGCTTCATCTGCACAGACGGTAATTTGCTCTCTGAGCTTGAATAACTTTTGCTTAACATAAAAAATCAGATTACCCGTTTGATCAGTGACAAAAATCTGAGGAGCTAGGGCAAAAAATTTGAATTTCAGTGTGAGTGGATATTGCATATGTCTTTAGGATTTACTTGAGAACAAAGGATCTACATGGGGTTGACATGTAAATAATCGAGAAAATATCTATCTTATGGACTGTACAGTGGTGCTCTTGGCACAGTATCAGTCTAGGATTTTGTACCAGTGCAAACCATATCGATTATGCCCCCAATGTTGCTCAGAAATACCAGGGCAAGAAAGGATAGACATCTTTTGGTGTCATCATCTAAATGCGGTTAAACTTTTGTGAGTCCCTAGAGAGCTCTGCACATATCCGTAAACAATTGTCTTACCCTTGAAATGATCTATGGAGTTTGTAAGTCAGTATGGCAGAACCCGCAAGAACCGTCAGTATCTTTCATAAAGCCGATGCACCCTTGTTTAAAAAAGCAGGGGAGACCATTTTCGCAGAAGGTGAAGCTGGGGACGTCATGTACGGTCTATTAACTGGAAAAGTTGACTTAGTGGTCAAAGGGAAGGTGGTAGAAACCATTCATGTGGGTGATGTCTTTGGGGAAGGGGCATTAGTTCAACCCTCTGGGGTTAGGGCTTCAACGGCCATTGCCCGAACTGACTGTAGCTTGGTCTATTTAAATCAAGAGCGGTTTCTATTTGCCATTCAGAATACACCAATGTTTGCCATTGAAGTGATGCGAAGTTATTCTGATCGCCTCCGTCGCCTCAAGCATCTGATCTGAGCTGGATGCCTTGCCTATCAGGGACAACCTTCGTCCTTACAGGTTATCGGCTGCAAATGATGGTGTTTTAGGTGTTCTCAAGGAAGTCAGTATACTGAAGAATGTCTGAATCAAGCCAAGGATTGATCACACCCCTTGTGATCGCAGACCTATCCGTGTCTGTGAAAAGACTTATATCATAAGATCAACCATCCCTCAACTTTAAGGAGGCATACCACAGGTGTCTGATGTTGCCAAAATCGCTGAGATCGCAACCACAAAAGCCCAAGCTCTGGGTATCCAAAAATTCGACGTTTATGGTTCTACCATTGACGAAGCCAGTGTCCAGGTTGATCAAGGGGAACCCAAACAAGTCAAGGCATCCAAACGCTCCAGTGTCATGGTCAGGGTGTGGAATGCAGCCCATACCGTGGGTGTAACCAGCACCAGTGAAGTCGATGAATTAGGCTTAGAATTAGCCTTGAAAACGGCGCAAGAAGCCAGTGCCTTTGGAGCCAAGGAGCATATCCCTGACTTCAGTCCAGAAGCGACGGCAAAGTTGGCTGCAACTCAATCTAAGCTAGTGCCCCCAGCCGAAATTGCGACCCTGATTGAGAATTTGGTAAAAACCGAAGCCAAACTCATGGAAGCCCATCCTGCGATCGTGGGGGTTCCCTACAACGGCTTGGCCCAGCGGGATGCCCAGCGGTTCTACCTCAATAGTGAGGGCGCTCTGCGCCAAGAAGCCCGTTCCACCAGTTCGATTTATCTCTACAGCAAAACCGAGGAAGAAGGAAGGCGGCCTCGGAGTGCAGGGGCTTTTAGAATTAGCTCAGGACTGAACCAGTTAGATATTGATGATTGTTGGCAAGAGGCCGCCGAGAAAACCATCAGCCATCTCAACTACCAGCCCATTCCCTCTAGTAAATATCGGGTGGTACTCTCGCCTGAAGCGTTTCTCAGCCTACTGGGGGCATTCTCCAACCTCTTTAATGCCCAAAGCATCCTCGACAATCGGAGTTTGTCTACGGTGGATTCTTTAGGGACGGCTATTGCCTCACCCCTGTTGTCCGTCGCCGATGATGCCTTACATCCTGATAACGTTGGCAAAACCACCTTTGATGATGAAGGCACTCCCACCCGTCGTCTCACTATTATTGAAAAGGGCATTCTGACGAATTTTCTGCACAGTGCGGGCACTGCCAAGCGCCTCAATGCCCAACCCACTGGTCATGCCAATTTGGGAGCTAAAGTGACGGTGGGTTCGCATTTTTACCATGTATTTGCTGCAGATTCACCTGAGTCAACCTACAGCCTAGAGGATGCTGAAAACGTGGTTTTGATCGATAATCTGCAAGCCCTACATGCGGGCGTGAAGGCATTACAAGGGGCATTTTCCCTCCCCTTTGATGGCTGGCTGGTCAACAAAGGGGAACGAATCAGTATTGAGTCAGCAACCGTTGCAGGTGACTTTCGGGAACTACTCCAGTCGATTATCTACGTTGAATCTGAGGCAGAACTGACCCCTGGTGGTATTTGTCCCAGAATTTGGGTGGATGAGTTGTCGATTACCGGAGAACAAGCACTTACAAGCTGATTACACTGCGGATCGATTCTCCTGTATGCATCAGATCAAAGGCATCATTGATTTTGTCTAGGGGTAGGTGGTGGGTGACTAGAGAATCAATATCTATTTGCCCTCCATATACCAATCGACAATTTTAGGCACATCGGTGCGGCCTTTAGCACCGCCAAAGGCTGTCCCTTTCCAAACTCGCCCCGTCACCAGTTGAAACGGACGGGTGCTAATTTCTTGGCCTGCGCCAGCGACGCCAACAATGATGCTTTCTCCCCAACCTTTATGGCAACATTCTAGAGCTTGGCGCATCACCTCCACATTACCGATGCACTCAAAGCTATAGTCTGCCCCCCCTTTGGTCAGATCCACAAGATAAGGGACTAAATCACCTTCGATTTCTTTGGGGTTGACGAAATGGGTCATCCCTAATTTCTCGGCTAGAACTCGTTTGGCCGGGTTGAGATCGACTCCTACAATCTGGTTAGCACCCACTAGACGGGCTGCTTGGATGACATTCAAACCAATGCCGCCTAAGCCAAACACGATAACATTGGCTCCCGGTTCAACTTTGGCGGTATTGATGACTGCCCCGATCCCGGTGGTCACGCCGCAACCAATTAAACAGACTTTATCAAAGGGGGCATCTTCACGAATTTTGGCTAAGGAAATTTCCGGAACAACCGTGTACTGGGCAAACGTTGAAGTGCCCATGTAGTGAAATAGGGACTCTCCCGCCAGAGAAAATCGACTGGTTCCGTTCGGCATCACGCCTTTACCCTGGGTAGATCGAATCGCCTGACAGAGGTTGGTTTTACCACTCAAACAATACTCACAAGCTCGACATTCAGGCACGTAGAGGGGAATCACATGATCACCAGGTTTCAGGGATTTGACCTCGGCACCCACTTCAACAACAATCCCCGCGCCTTCATGGCCTAAAATGGCGGGGAATAATCCTTCTGGATCGGCTCCCGATAAGGTGTAAGCATCGGTATGGCAAACCCCTGTAGCTTTAATTTCCACCAGCACCTCCCCCGCTTGGGGACCTGCTAAATCAACCGTCTCAATCGCGAGGGGGTGTCCGGGTGCCTGGGCAACTGCTGCTTTGACCTTCATCTGGGATCTCCTTGTAGGCTGTGTTTTTTAATATACGCTGTCTAAGATCCAGACCTGTCAGCAGGTTTACAAGTTTTACCCAGTTCCTTTAAATGTAGGCAGACACATCTTCCTTGCATTCATCGGCCAGGTACGACAGCGCCTTAAACCGCAGACCCACAAGTTGCTCATAGAGGGGATTGAGCTTACACATGGGTGGGATATGTACCACTTTGCGGCCAAACAGAGTGATATCGCGCTCAAAGGGACATTGGGAGGGAATCATTTTGCAGAGGAACCGCGCCACTTCAGGATCTTGAATATCTAGACCATCTAGCCACTGTCGAACTGGCTTTAAGGGATCGCGGGGCTGTTGACCGAGGGGTTTGGGCGCATCGCTGCCATCCAAGGTTAACCGTAAGGAGTCTACGGCGATAAGCTGCACATGCAACCCTTGAGCAAAGCTTTCTAAAACGGCATCCTCTGCACTGGAATAAACGCCATCGGCTAAGGCAACCATGACGGCTGTCCGCAAAAAGTTTTCTGCAATTTCCGGGTTCTCGCCTAGCCCTGCGGCCAATTCTTCTGGTGAAATCGGCTTAAAAGAATTGTTCTCTAGATCTGGGGTCAGTTCATTGGCAACGATGTCTTCGATGAGTGCCTGTTCTTCTGGGTCAAAATGACCATCTGACCAGGCAATGGTCACCAGCCCTCGGAGCCAGGTGGAGGTTTGATCGGCTGTAAAGGTAGAGTGCGAACTACTTGTCATAAGATTTTCCAGAAGCTTTGAAGCAGAGGGTTCATCGCTGAGAGGTTCAGCCATGTCACAGCTTGAGTTTGGGGGAATGGGCGATACTGGTTTCGAACCAGTGACCTCTTCCGTGTGAAGGAAGCGCGCTACCCCTGTGCTAATCGCCCTTGGATGCTCAAATGTAACATAGCCAAGCTGGTGGAGCAACTATCCTTATTAACGTTAGCCATTGTACCCCTTTCAAAGAAATATGTGGGTGCCAAAGAGTCCTCAGTGGATTGATATTACTGCGCTTGAGCAATGAAGGTTCGATGGCGAGGACTGTTACAGGTTATGGAAGGGATCTGAAAGCCTGCATCGAAAAAGGCTTGCTGAATATCGAAGGTAAAGTAGTCATCTAGATAAGGCTCAGTGCTTTTTAGCAGTGTCAGCACATAGGCAGGAAGTTGTCGATGCACCTCGGAGTCCGGGTTCATATCCATCATCGCTAGGTGACCTTGGGGCCGCAGTAGGCGTCGGGCTTCAGTAAAGATTTTTTGGGTGGCGGTGCGAGGAAGTTCATGACAGACCAGACAGATCGAGACGAGATCAAAACTCTGGTCGGGCAAGTGAGTCTGTTCGGCAGCTCGATGGAGCCATTGAATTGAGGGATGCGCGGGGGTGTGATGATGGGCGATCGCCAAAAATAGGGCGATAAATCTAACCCCGTTAGCTGAGCCTCTGGGTAGGTAGCTTGCAAGGCAAAAGTACTCAGTCCTGCACCGCACCCCATATCCAGAATGTCTTTGGGAGTGGGTTGTACCTTTTCTAGTAACAGATCATGATAACTTTGGCGTAAGCGGGCATCCCCTTTGGCTCCAGACTCAGGCCAAATGCGGGCATGGGCTGCATAGGAGGCGACTTCGACTTCCGTGGCAGCTTCCCAATTCAGGTTACCTGCTTCATAGGCATGAAAAGAGGTGACGTAATAGTCGGGATACTCTAACGCCGGATCTTGGATGGCTTGCCGCTCTGCCTCCCAGACCTCTAAACCTCGATTCATTAAGGCGGTTGCCGTTTGGGTCCAGGGCACCCCAATGGATTCAGCTCGCTCAATCATCATCTTGCGAGCTTGGAATTTAGCGAAGTTGGCTAGGGGTTTGATTGCCAACAGGCCATTGACAACGCGAGAAGTCAATCGGGGCACTTGAGGGGAGGCAACAGTCATAGGAATCAGCGTGAGATAATTGAGATAAAAGCGTTAGACCTATTATGACAAACAACGGATCGGGCGTTGAATCCAAGTTCGCTATTTTTGGAAGTGATCCATTTAAGGAGGCTAGAGAAAATAAGTTGGACTGTTTTCACAAGAAAAGCCTAGCTGATAAGTGTTTTCATTAAATTTCAAGTTATTTCTTCTAAACTCCTAACGCAGTCAGGGTGAGCTTTTTTGTGAGTTAATCTCATCAATAGTGGCAATCTCTTGCAGATAAGGTTCTAGGGATATAACGGTCGTCATTCTATTGAGAATAGCTGCAATTTCGCTTAAATATTCACATTGGAAGCGATTTTGGGTGGAAAGCATGCGTTTAATCGCATCAACTACAACTTTTTCACAATCTTCGGCTTTTAAACCTTCTTGGCTTTGATGTCCAAGCATAAAATGATGCAGGAAATAGGCATAGCCTCCGGTCATAAGACCCAGAAGCAGGGTATTTTCTTGTCTGAGAACAGCCAACTCTTGTTCAATGTCTTCCATTTTGCGGTTACTTCTAAAAAGAATAGGAGTACTTTAGCCTACCGCTACAATCCTGCCATGAATTAGCCGGATGCTATCAACAGTCGCAGTGGTCAGCATTTTCTTCTCAAAGATAGCGTTGTGGATCTACCCTACCCTAGGGATAATCGCAGGATGATCATCCCTACCAAGGCTGTGTGTTGTTGGGGTCAGTTTTGCTTACGATAAAAAAAGCAACCCTGAAAAGGAATGATAGAACTGTAATGATCAAGCGTTGGTTTGCGATCGCACTCCTCACTCTCCTCACCTGGCTAGGCCCTGTTAGCCTGACGGCTCAGGCTCAGGATCTGGCAAAAGCCACCTTTGCAGGAGGGTGTTTCTGGTGCATGGAAAAGCCCTTTGATGCCCTAGAGGGCGTGGTTTCAACGACTTCAGGTTACACAGGGGGAACCAAGGCGAATCCAACCTATAAAGCGGTATCGTCGGGGAAAACAGGCCATGCTGAATCCGTTCAGGTGGAATATGACCCCAGTCAAGTCAGTTATGAGCAGTTGTTAGCAGTGTTTTGGCACAATGTTGATCCCCTAGATGCTGGGGGACAGTTTTGCGATCGCGGCACTCAATACCGCACCAACATTTTCTATCACTCTGACAAACAAAAAAGCCTTGCAGAACAATCGAAAGCTGCCTTAAACCAGTCCGGTCGATTTGCAACTCCCATTGTCACGGAAATTGTGCCAGCGGGGACTTTCTATCCTGCTGAGGACTATCACCAAAACTATTATCAAACCAATGCGAATCTCTACCGTTTTTATCGATTTAGGTGCGGACGGGATCAGCGTTTGGCGAAGCTCTGGGGTGAGTAATTTTGGGGTTCCCTCCAACTAGAGTGACAGCATGGAGTCTAGCGACCAATAGACTGAGCTGATGCCGCTAGCCCTAGGGTGAGAGTGATAGGGTCAACGCGGTATCTAAAAGATTTCCTATAAACGTTCAGTTGGCAGATGATCCTGTCCATACTAAGGGTAATCTTGGCTAAGAATCGGGGGGAAGTGAGCGTGTCTTCTGTAGTAACCTTGAATAGACCCCAGTTACTGATCCAGACTGAAGAACAGGTTGAGTACGTTGACTTACAACCTGGCTCTAGCTGGACATTAGGACGGTATCCTGACAACGATATACACTTGAGTGATCGCTGTGCATCTCGCCAACATGCCAAGTTGGTCAGCATCCAAGACCAGCACTATTGCTATGTAGATCTCAACAGCAGCAATGGTTCACGGATCAACAAGCAACGGATCAAGGAACCGCTGTGGTTACAGCATGGCGATCGCATCCAAATTGGGGACACCTACCTCTGCTTTCAAGATACCGTAGCCCATCGATCGACAGGATCTCGCTTAGATACGAATGCTCAAGTCTTGCTCCTGCAAGGGAATACACTCCAAGGCAAAATCTGGCAGACCCTTTTGAGATCCCAAGATATCGATAGTTTCTGGGAATCTGCTGAAATAGATATAAAAGCCTGTTTACCCCAACGAGATGCCACCCAGACCTTGCCAAAACTGTTGATCCTGGACACTCAACTCCAAGGAGATCAAACCTATGATCTCTGTGCCTGGTGCCGTCAAACCTATCCCCAGATGCAGATTATCGTCAATAATAGCCAAGAACGTCAAATTCTCATAAATGAACGGGAAAAAGCAACTCAAGTTGGCTGTTTGCACTGGTTTCCCGCCTTTCGAGAACCCAAGCTACTAGATAATGTTGCTGGTATTGTTGTCCAGATGAATGGAGTTGTACAGGCATTAGAGAACATCTCTCTGCGCCAAGACAAATTATTCGTTGCCTTAAAATCCTTTGAACAAGCCATTGCTGAAGTCACCAGCCTTACGCCTTCCCCATCATCCCCCCCTTCCGTCACCCCCAATTTACCCTCAGCCTCAGAAGCCTCCCCATCAATCACGGAGCTAGACGATTTCACCCAAGTCCGTCGTAAGCCCTAATTCCACCTGCAAGAAATCCACAAATTGACGCGCCGTTCGACCGGAACGCCCATTGTGGCAGGTGGCCCATTGCAGGGCTTGAAACCTCAGATCATCCCTGGTCAAAGAGAGATTGGCACATTGGGCTAAATGAAACACTATTTTTAGATAGGTGTCTTGATCCGCAGGAGTAAAGGTAAGGGTGAGGCCAAAGCGATCGCTCAGGGATAGCTTTTCTTGGACCGTATCCCAAGCATGAATCTCATCCCCATACTTCGGACGAGGCCGATCTTCAAAAAACTCACGGATTAAATGCCGACGGTTGGAGGTGGCATAGACAATCACATTGGGGGGTCTAGCTGTGATATTCCCTTCTAGGACAACTTTCAAGGCTTTATAACTCTCTTCATCCTCTTCAAAAGAGAGATCATCCACAAAGATAATAAATTTCTGGGGGAGGGCCTGCAGTTGGGTCAAGATAAGGGGTAAATCCAACAGCGCTGCTTTGCTGACTTCAATCAAGCGTAGGCCGCGATCGCCATACAACGGCAACAAAGCCTTAATCATCGCTGATTTACCAGAGCCACGACTACCGTAGAGCAAAATATTCAGGGCTGGATACCCTCGCAGCAAAGCTTCCGTGTTTTTGAGTACTTGATCCCGCTGGTCTTCATACCCCACTAATTCTGCCATTACCACCCAATCTGGGTAGGGCTGACCCTTTAATTGGCCGCCTTGCCACGTAAATGCCCGATAGCGAGCCATATCCCCACATCCAAACTGGCGGTGATAGTCTCCCAAAGCAGGCAAGGCATCCGCCCAACAGCAATATCCTGCTAAGGGTGAAGTTTGTACAGCAGACTCTGGGTTCGCTGACCCCACTAAACTTGGTAGCGGCGGCCCCCCCAAGGTTTGAATCGCCTCAACTAAGCCCGCACCATTCCATTCCCACAGAGACTGCAAAACTTGCAGATCATGACCAGCAGCCCGTAAGAGTTCCGGGGGAAGTTCCGCCAAGGGACAAAGCTGAACCTGTCGAGTAAACGGATTATCGGCATAGAGCAGAGCTTGAATCAAAAAGTTTTGCCAACCCAGTTGCTGGGCTACCAAGGTTCTGAAGAACTGGCCATAGGTATACAGAACTTGGCGGGGGACAGGTTTGACCTCATCTATTGCTGATGCTGCCAGAGTCGCCAAAACAGTGAGAAAAGCTTGGCCGACCTCATTTTCTAAAACAGATTGATAGAGCAAGAGGGATGCAGCTTGTTGTAGAAGCGCTTGCATCCAGTCTGTTGGTGGGCAATCAGAACCAGAAGGGGAATTAGAGGAAACCAAAGTTTTTCCAGCTAGGGCAATTGCACTATTGCACCCAGTGTATTGCACTAGCATGGATTTGACCCATGATTTAGATTGTGGGCTGTGGGTTGTTGTCCGTAGGTTCGCTGGATTGGTAAGCTATTGACATCCTCCCCACCCTAACGAGGGATGGGGATTCCAAGCATCACTACTTGGCTTTCCTGGTTGTTCTCTTTCGAGATTTCGACACTTGGCTAGCCATTTCTGACCCCGCTAGTACGTCTACACAGACAGTTTCCGTTCCCCGTTGGCGAAGTCTGCGCTCCGCGCTTATATCCACAGGTACTAAATTGAGTCCACGCAATAACACCATCTCAGCCGTTGCATGATCCCGAAAGGGAACCTCTCGTCGAGTGTAACCTCTGTCAGTTGTAGAATACCTCAATCCATTCTGCAATAACTGTGCGAGCCATCGCTCTTGTAGAGAAGATCCTCGGATAAATCAACTCGATTTTGAGTGTGGCAAAAAAGCTTTCAGCCACAGCATTATCCCAG